>VBBB01000122.1:3710-8223 GCA_005882955.1 Candidatus Bathyarchaeota archaeon
TTCCAAGCCACAGCGGAAAGGGCAACACTCCAGACCGGAGCTATCGAGATTCTCAAAGCCTTGAAACGAGCAGGATTCAAGATCGGCATCGCAACGATGAGGTACACAAAATGGGTCGTTGAGTCGGAACTGAAACATATGGCAGTCGCTCCCCATGTCGACCTCCTGTTGACCCGGCAGGACCTCGGCGTAAGGGGTACGTTGGGGTCCTTAGAAGAGACGGTAAATCAGCGAGCCAAGCTTGTAACTAGAACCCTCGGAGAAATCGGCCTCAGACCCGATGAGGCGTTCCTCGTAGGCGATTCGTGGTGGGATGTTCGAGCAGGAAAACAGCTAGGCATTAGTACAGTACTGGTTAAGACAGGTTTCGCTTCGCACAATGACTTCACGAGAGAGAACCCAGACTTGACGGTTTCTTCCATGGATGAGCTGAGAGAGATCTTGGAGAAGAGCCACTGGGCAATCTGACTTTGGGACTCTCAACAAGAAGATACGGCCTCTTTAGGACTTGTGGAGGTCTGTGGTGGCGACTGTTTCAACGTCGTTCTTCTCCAGTTCTCTGAGCAGCCGGTTGATTCCTAGCCAGTCGCTAGCGATGTGTCCTAGGACGATTAGGTTGGAAAACTTCTCTGCGGCTAGCTTTGTCAGATCAGCTTCCGAGATGTGAATGTAAGATAGAGTTCCAACACCATTTTGGAAGTATGCTTTGGCAACATCATAGCCACCGTTTGTGTAGCAGGCGTGAGAGATTACAGCTTTCCCAGCCTTGCGATTTTGCGAACCGAGTCGCACCTCAATCCGGGTTTCCGCGTCGCGGAACTCGGGAAACGCGCCGATCCTGGAAACAAGTTGACCAACAGTAGCGTCTTCATCCAGTCCTTTGATGGCTTGGACGATCATTCTTCGACCGATCTCATCGCAGGGACTGTGAATTGTAACAAGGGGAAGACCAAGCTTCTTCGCGGCGTTTGGGACCTGATCGTAATTCTCGGGATGGTGCTGGATGTCGAGGACTCGATACTTGTTCTTCAGAGCTTGCCGAGCTACCTCCGATGGGACCCCGGCAGCCTTCATCTGGTCGATATGACGGAGGAAGACCTTGTAGCCTTCAAGCTGGGCTTTTCCTCCAGCTGGATGATGGGCGATTACTCCATCACAGTTGAGATTCCGCGCGAGCAATAATTCGCTGACTCCCACATCAATAGCGACCAAAACCCTACGGAGTTTGCGTCCCTTGACATGAATCTCGCTATCGGCGGGAATGCTGTTGAAGCGGGCGAGTTTGAGAGCTGTCTTCATTATCTGCTGGGTATCAAGCAAAGCGGGTCCCAGCTCACTAGATAGGGTTCTTGAGGCTTAGGCCCGCCCGCCCTTGGTCATCTTCTTGAGGTCGAGAATCTCGTCCAGTTTGTCTTTAGGCAGGATTCCCTCTTCCAAGACAACTTCTCGCAGGGACTTGTTCTCAGCCATGGCCTTCTTTGCGATCTTAGCCGCGTTGTCGTAGCCGATCTTCGGAGTGAGCCTCGTCACCATCATCAGGGTCCGCTCCGCATAGCCCAAGCCTCGCTTCTTGTCCGCGGTAATCCCCACGACACACTTCTCGCCGAGGACACGGGAGCCGTTGGCCAATATCTCGATTGACTGCAGCAAATCGTAGGCGATCACAGGCATCATCACATTCAGCTCCAGCTGACCAAACATCCCACAGATGCCGATGGCTGCATCGTTTCCATACACCTGGGCGGCAACCAGATTGACAGCCTCAGGAATCACAGGGTTGACTTTGCCCGGCATTATGCTCGAGCCTGGCTCCATCGCAGGAAGATCAATCTCCCCCAACGCAGTTCTAGGACCCGAGTTTAGCAGACGCAGGTCGTTGGATATCTTCATCAAGCTCGTAGCGATAGTCTTCAAATCGCCACTCGCTTCAACACAAGCATCCTTGCTCTGCATCGCCTCGAAAGTGTTCTCCGCCTTTCGGAACGACAAGCCGGTTAGACGATTAATTTCTGCGATAGCCAGCTCAGCATATCTTGGGTGAGCGTTGAGACCTGTTCCCACTGCAGTCCCGCCCAACGGCAGTTCCATCAGTATGTCTCTAGCCTGTTCCGCCCTCTTGACACCGTGCCTGATCATGCTCGTGTAGCCGCTGAATTCCTGGCCTAGAGTCATCGGGACAGCATCCTGTAGATGGGTCCGACCTGCCTTAACAACATCCTCAAACTCCCTCGTCTTCCTCTCAAGAGCCTCAGCCAGGACACGTAGGCTTGGCAAAAGTTTGCGAACAATCTCTTCAGCGGATGAGACGTGAATCGCGGACGGGAAGACGTCATTCGTAGATTGGCACATATTCACATGATCATTTGGATGAATAATCGACTTGTCCCCTCTCTTGCCGCCGAGAAGCTCAACGGCGCGGTTCGCGATGACTTCGTTCATGTTCATGTTCGACGAGGTACCGCTACCTGTCTGGAACACATCAACAACGAACTGTTCGTAGAGAGCCCCCTCCATAATCTCCTTCGCCGCAGAAACAATGGCCTCACCTTTCTTCGGGTCCAACAGTCCCAGCTGCATGTTGGCCCGCGCAGCAGAGAGCTTGATCAGAGCCATAGCCCGAATGAATTCCTTAGGAAGGCGTAGACCCGATATGGGAAAGTTCTGAACCGCCCGCTGGGTCTCAGCGCCATAATACGCAGAGCTGGGGACTTTGACCTCGCCCATGGAGTCCTTGTCCAACCGATACTCTTCGACCGTAACCATTATCGCCATGCCGGAGAAAGCCGGGAGAACTGGGACTAAAAAACACTCCCTATCAACTCTGAAAATAGTACCATTCATTCTGCGCTCTCAGTTTCGTCCATCTCTCCGCTCTAACAGTCCGAACAGGAAGATTCGGTGGACCTTGATTTCACCTCGGAAGATGCGACGAAATAGCCAGAGGCTCAGAGACCAGATTCGACAGGTCCTATCGGTCCTCGACGAAGTAGAACAATATCGTATGAAAAACCTGTCGAAGGATCACGCGTGAGTCCAGAAACCTCTTCTCACCACCCTGCTATGACCCAGTGAAGGAACAGTTTACATCATCAAACATTCGACTAGCGGCCTTCAAATCTAGGTCGATAGTCCATGAGACTGCTAAGGTTCCAACAGAAGCCCTCCGAGAATCGGGTGGGAATTATGATCGACTCGGCTCGATTTGCTGAGCTGAGCTCCTCAAAGAACTCGGAACCCATTCTGGACTTTCTCCAAGACCCAAAGGGCGAGGCCAAAGCAAACCAGACGCTTGAGGCGGCGAAGAAACAGATTGCTGACTTGGGAGAAAAGAATCCGAAGGGAGTCTTCAACCTCGACAAAGTTACAGTTCTTCCTCCTATCTCACGTCCAACAAAAATCATCTGCATGGGCGGAAACTTCTCAGACCACCTCCAAGAAGGATCGACAAGCCTTCCTCCTTTCCCAATATCATTTCTCAAATCACCAACCTCACTAGTCGGGCATAGAGCTCCAGTCTTCTATCCTCGAAGAGTCAAACTCCTGGATTACGAGGTAGAGCTCGCTGCCGTGATTGGGAAGAGATGCAAGGACATATCAAAGAAGAACGCCCCTTCTCAGTCTTCAACGATATCAGCGCACGTGACATTCAGTTCGCAGAGATGAAGAGAGGCTTCTGCAACCTCGGCAAGAACTTCGCGTCCTTCGCCCCCATGGGGCCCTTCCTAGTTACTCCTGACCAGGCTGGGAATCCTGACAATCTTGGAATGGAACTCCGAGTCAACGGACAGACGAGACAGTTTTCCAGCACGAAGAACATGGTCTTCAAGATGCGACAGCTAGTCGAGTTCTTCTCATCCATGACCCTCGAACCAGGGGACATCATCACGTCAGGTACACCTTCCGGCGTGGCTATCTACAGACAACCTGACAAGACACCGTTTCTGCTACAGCCGGGAGATATGATCGAATCGAAGATCGAGAACCTAGAACACTGTCCTCGCAGAGACGAGTCCTGTAAGAACACCTTTCTAGCAGATTAGAAGACCATAGCCTAGCGCTGGAAGGTTTGGTCGTGAATCCTCTTGGGATATGGTGCTACAGTTACCTTCTGAAGACTCTCTTCGCCGTTCTTCTGAGCCTTGTACGAATCCCATCCAAGCTTGACAATATGGCTCAAGACGGCCGAAAAAGTTGGCTTCGGAGGCTCCATCCTATCATACAGCCTCCTCATCTCATCCAATAGCTCCCTCGAAATCCTGACCGAGTATGGGATTGTAACAGTCAAGCGACTCATCACACTACACTACGATACGCACTTCTCACTACGACCCAGTCGAGGACAGTTGATTGTGGTGTAACCTCTGCCCTTAAGCCCGGGTAACAAGAATACGGCACCCAGAGGTGAATTATCAATGAGAAGAGATCAGCTAAGGAGATTCCTCAACAGTGACGTGGTGGGCCAGTTGAACAATGGACTCTTCTTCGAGGGATATGTTGCAGACAAAGCCGGAAG
>VBBB01000123.1 GCA_005882955.1 Candidatus Bathyarchaeota archaeon
GAATGGTCAACAGACGCACAGGCATACTTCTAGCCATCACAGGTTACATCCTCGGTCTCGCGTTGGAGGGACCGAAGCTCTTCCGAGTCAGAGAAATATTCCTACCCATCGACACTCCGACCGGAACACTCTCGATCCTCATAGCCTCACTCATCATCTTCTTCGGCGGGGAGCTCTCCAAGATTCCACTATCTCTATCCAAGGCCCTGACAGGCGCCATACTCGGAGTAAGCATAGCACTCGGAACATTCAATAGCTCAGGATATCTCGCATTGATCCTAGCGTTCTGGTTTCTCGTTCCCCTCGCCGCCACCGCACTAGGGATCCTCCTTGTGGGAGTAGACGACCGGCTTAGCCCACGAAACCTCTGGCTGAAACTTTCACTGTTGAAGACCGGCCTCCTTCTAGTCTCGTTCCTCTCAGCCTACGTCCTGGGAAGTAATACACTCGGACTCATCGCCGGGGTAGTCTACAACCAGACAATCTACGCAACGGTCGCGGTAGGCCTGGGGGCAGTCCTCGGCACCTTCGTCCTAGGACGAGGCGCTCTGCGAAGACTGACGGAAGGGATCTTCAGCCTCCGCTATCCAAACGCGTTCTTCTCTCAACTAATAGGATCCGCAACCGTAGAGCTAGCGAACCAACTAGGGGTGCCTCTATCGATCACCGAGACCGTGTCGTCTGGAATCATCGGATCCGGGCTGGCGCGACGGATGAGAATGATGAATGCTAGAAACGTCTTCCTCATCATATCCAGCTGGATAATCTCCCCAATAGCAGGATTCCTGCTCGCCTACGGCCTCACAAAGCTCCTTTGACGGAAACTTGCTTCCCTGCTAGACCACGAGTCCACTGGAAGCCGCTGGCCTCCGTTCCCATCCTAACATAGAACAAACCTGTCGTTTGGCTAACAGATTGCCCGTAAACCTGTCACTTGACCTGTCCGAGCTAAATACAACATTCGACGATTATCGATCTCAAGAACCTCTGAAGATTTTGTTGGACTAGGAGACCGGACGCGTGCCATTCAAAATGTAGCTGTAGACAGAGGTTACTTTCAGAGACCCCATCCGAGACGATTTTTCGGAGCTAGCCGCACTCTAAGAATCGAACAATGTACCCTGAGTCTACTCAGAACCCTGTCAACATTATGAGCGACCCTAGATACATATGACGAGAATGAGCTTTAGCCGGATAGGACCCCGAACGTAGATGGTTAGCACGATGACTGGCATGCTCGGCCACTTGGGCACGCCAGGGGTACGACATGATCCTATCGTCTCGACTCCAGAGAGGCTCTGCCCGATGTGTAAGAGAGTCCAACGGCTCTCTGGTGAAGAGAGGTGCGCGATACACGTCAAGGCTGCAACGTTGGCGGCCCATCACAAAGAGTTTGACACTAAACAGATCTCCGGGTCAAGTCCCCCAGGAGTCTTCGTTGGTAGATTCGGCTACCCTAAGGTCTACGTTGGACCGATGGTCCCACCAGTTTCAGGGGACACTGAGATACTGGATACTCCAGAATGGTGGATGGGCAAGGGATTCGACGAGATTGTCGACTTCCGGTACAGCCTGCTCCGAGGCTACAGCAGAGCCAACGTCTTTGATGCTCACAAGGGAGGCAGATTGATCGAGACGCTGCAAGAGGTTGCAATGATGACAAAGCCGGTCGATACTGAACTAGTTCTTACTCGACCGCCTCTAAAGATCTTAGATCTGCGCGAAGACTCTCAACCCTTTGGCCCAATAGCACCTCTGGATTCTTTTCAAGCGGGCAATTCCTCGGTTGATGATCGAATCGAAAAAGCATTCTATGATGGCGATCTGGTCGCAGACGACGCGGTTCTGCAACTCTACAGAGACGGTATCCTAGTAACCCGGATTCAGAGAGCCTTCAGCCTAGGCATGTTCGGCGAGAACAAGAGACGGAAACTTGTCCCGACTAGATGGAGCATTACCGCAGTGGACAGCAATCTCAGCCTAAGACTAATGGCGCGGGTCAGGCAACACCCACTCATCGACAAATACCGGGTCTACAAGTACACTTACCTAGACAATACCTACGTCGGGATTCTAACGCCTGAGAGCTGGAGATTCGAGTGGATAGAGGCCTGGTTCGAACCCGAACTGCTCGCAACTAGCTTCCCAGACGTAAACATAGCTACGGACGTAGAGAATAGTAACTATGTCTCTCCAGATGGACATCGACCAGTCATGCTAGGAGACTCGGAAGGTTTTCGCGACAGAAAGACCTACGCAAAGCCTGGGGGTTGCTACTACTCAGCAAGACTAGCAGTTTCTGAATATCTCGACGCGACCAGAAGACAGGCCGGAGCGATAATGTTGAGAGAGATTCATCCAGGCTACATAATGCCGGTTGGCGTCTGGAATGTGAGAGAGAGCCTTCGAGCACTCTTCAAGACAAAATACGAACAGTTCGACACAATGGATGCGGCGATGAACTATCTTAGCACGATCTTTGAGATACCGAAACGTGGCTGGATTGAGAACTCAGCTCTGCTCCAGAAAGCATACTTCCAGCGAAAGATCAACGAATTCAACTGATATTGGAAGATGGCGCAAATCGCGGCCAACAATGTTAAGTGTGGACCTGGACGTGTCACCTGTCACCTTTTCAGATCCAGCCGCTTCTTTTGGACCAGTAGACGAGCCCTAATGCTATGATGACCATTGCTAGAATCATGACGTAGAATCCCAAGGGGTCCCCGCTTCCAGGCTGAAAGAAACCTGGGCTGAAGTTCATTCCGTAAATTCCGGCGAGGAGAGTGAGCGGAAGGAATATCGTGGCGACAAGCGTGAGCACTTTGATCGTGTTATCAGTCGAGGCCGAATGCAGGCTGATGTAAAGATCTCGAACATCACTTGTCCTGTCTCTATCGTTGTCGATCGTCTCCAAAAGCTGGAAGGAATGGTCGTAGACATCTCTAAAGCTTCTGAGATTTGAGTCGGCCACGAACGGCACCGCGCCACGCATCACCATTCCTAGCATGTCTCTTGTCGGGGTAAGAGATCGTCTAAGATTCATCAGTTTTCTGCGTACCCCACCAATCGTGGTTACGATGGAGACTACATTCTCCATTCTCCTGACTCGTGTCTTGAAGGTCGTAATTGCCTGTTTGTCAAGATCCTCAAGTCGCTCCTCCACCTCATCCAATATCGGATAATAGGCGTCAACCGCGAAGTCAAGAAAGACATAGAAGAACAAGTCAGGCGAGGGAGCGGTCGTGAGTGGAGCAAGACCCCTGGCTCTGATCCGAGAATCCATCGAATGGATCAATTCCGAATCATCTGAATGAATGGTTATGATCCAGTTCTTCTGGAAGAAGACGAAGAGTTCGATTATTCCGCTCTTGTGACTCCTTACGTCAGGCACATGGATTACTGCAAAGACGTTTTTCCCATACTCCTCAAGCTTCGGTCTCTGATTCCTGTGAACAACATCCTCGATGGCGTACTCGTCTAGGTCAAATCTGCTCTTTAGATCAGCAAGCTCCTTGGCTGTTGGACTCTCAGCGTCGACCCAGAGCATTTCGCCTTCCTGAACCTTATCAGGAAAGACGCTCACACTGTGAGCGGGTGCACCGTAACCAGTAGATTTGAGAAGCGTTAGCGAAATCAACGTCAGTGCACCTAAAAGCGTTCTTGAGACTGTAATAAGTTTCATAATTCTGATCGAACTCGACCGAACCACTTCCCCCAACTTTTTTAGGGAACATGAATCGTCGGCCGAGAACGAGGCCGGAGATCTTCGATTCCAGAAACTCCTTACCGAGGAAGGAGAACAGTTGACGACGAAAACCGTAGGCAAGATCAGCCGCGAGTACAAACCGTCAAAGACCGAGGAAGAAGTTCTCCAATGGTGGGAGACTAGCCGGGCCTACGAGAAGACCAAAAGAAGACTACTGAAAAAGCCCAAGTTCTACTTTCTAGACGGTCCACCATTCGTAACTAATCCGCCCCATGTGGGAACCGGCTGGAACAAGACGCTGAAGGATGTCGTCATACGGTTCCAGCGAATGAAGGGCTACAATGTTCATGACCAGCCGGGCTATGATTGTCATGGACTACCTGTTGAACTGATGGTTGAGAAGAGCCTCAATCTAACATCAAAGAAAGACATTGAACATGTATTCGGCATTGACCGGTTCATCGCTGAATGCAAGAAGTATTCTGACGAGAACATAGAGGCTCAAACTCGAGTCTTCAGAGATCTCGGCATATGGATGGACTGGGACCTGCCATACATCACCTATCACGACAGATACATTGAATCAGTCTGGTGGACAGTCAAACAAGCCCAACAGAAGAAATTACTCTACAAGGGATTGAGAGTCGTCCACTGGTGTCCCCACGACGAGACAGCCCTAGCGGGATACGAGGTGACCGACGAGTATCG
>VBBB01000153.1:0-9045 GCA_005882955.1 Candidatus Bathyarchaeota archaeon
AATCCAGACGTACCAGAGGAGCATGGGCTTCGCTCCGACCATGTTAGCCGCTTCATCACGACCCTCTCCCCGCATCACTACTAATGCTGGTGTAACTCGATAAAAAATCAACCAGTAACACGTCCCGGAAAGGACGCCTTGGATCGGAAGATTCCGGACACTCCTTGGGGGTCCGAAAGAAGATTGCTGTCTCAATAGTCCTCATTATCGTTGTCGCCTTCGCGGTCTGGCAGTTCACAAGTCCCCAGCTACTCCCTATGGTGGGAGGCAAGTACTCAGCGTTCGGACCGTACTCGAACCGGGGAAGCTGGACCATCATGGAAACGATGAGGTATGGCAGCGCATACCTGGCCATTTCAATATCAAACGTAACTTTCCCGCGAACAGGCATAGGAACAGACTACTCGCTCGTCATCAGCGACGTGAACCAGACGCTCACAAATTCGATCGTGAAAGGCTTCGGAGTGCGAGTAACAAGTTTGAGCATTCAGGATAGCGTTGACGGATCAACCTCGGCCTGGGGGAATGGACACGCTGTGAGCGACGCGGTCCAAGCGACCAGTATCTTCTTCTTCCGCACCTCGACTAACCACATGCTACGGTTCGCCATAGCGTTTCAGCTGTATGATCTCTTACCGCTCGGCTCCATCCCGGACCAGACGGTGACGGACTCTTTCAACATAACTCAGACCGTTCTCTAGACTCTACCGGCTAAGCATTATGTAGCCCGAATCGGATCTGGTTTTTCGATCATCCCGTGTCGATAACATACGATTACATTGACGATTACTTGTACCGGCTTGCCGCACCTCGAGATCCTCTACTGGAGAAGATGGAAGAATATGCAGATTCCAACGCCATCCCGATTATAGGACCATTAGTCGGGAGGCTGCTCTACAACCTAGCCAAGACAAGCCAGAGCAGAAAGGTTCTAGAGATTGGAACCGCGATAGGCTACTCAGGGATCTGGCTGGCCCGCGCTGTAGCTCCACTGAAGGGCAATGTAACAACGATCGACATGGACCCCGAGCGGGTCAAGATTGCCAAGAAGAATATTTCCGATGCGGGACTGGAACGCGTAGTGAAAGTAATCGAGGGCAACGCTCTCAAAGTCCTACCAACGTTAAAGGAAGAGTTCGACATGATTTTTCTAGACTCCGACAAGGACGTTTATCCTGACGCATTCAAAATGTCTCTACCCATGCTTCGAAAGGGGGGCTTGTTCGTCGCGGACAACGCTCTGTGGGGAGGAGATGTGGCTAAGGGTGGCAAGTCGAAGGATACGCAGTCTATGATCAAATTCAATCGCTTAGTCTCGGAATCTCCCGGAATGTCAACTGTGATCGTCCCACTCCGCGACGGCGTATTGGTTAGTCTGAAGGAGTAGCTGTCTCTGGCTGTCGCGAGAACCATTGCAGTTGACGACGCATGCAACCATAGTCGGTGCTGTCGAACGTACTCCACATTTTTATACGAATCTGTACAAATCTCTTTAATCCAGTGGTGCAAGGTGATAGGATACTTCCTCGGTTTTCATCGAGAAAACAGGACGGGAAGGAGTGTCAAGTAAAATGGAAACACATCAAATACCGAAGGTCCCCGGAGGGGAGTTCAGATACCAGAGACTCTACACGAAACTGGGCGTCCATCCCTACGACGCGGTAAAATGGGAAACACGAGACGCCGTAATTACCGACGCTAAGGGTCAGATTATTTTCGAGCAAAAAGGCGTCGAGACCCCGTCTCTCTGGTCCCAGACCGCAACCAACATTGTAGCTTCGAAATATTTCCGTGGACGCCTTGGGACCCGCGAGAGAGAATCCAGCGTCCGCCAATTGCTAGACCGGGTTGCAAAGACGATAACGAAATGGGGCGTGAAGGGTCAGTATTTCCTGGACGAGGAAGAGGCTCAGATATTCGAGGCCGAGCTTACTCACATTCTTCTCAACCAGATGGCCGCATTCAACAGCCCAGTCTGGTTCAACGTCGGCGTTGAGGATCGTCCCCAATGCTCAGCCTGTTTCATCAACTCAGTCAGAGACGACATGCGGTCGATAATGCAGCTCGCCATGACCGAAGGAATGCTGTTCAAGTACGGATCCGGAACAGGATCCAACCTATCCGCGCTCCGCTCCTCGAAAGAGCACCTCTCCACCGGCGGAAAAGCGAGTGGACCCGTATCCTTCATGAAAGGCTACGACGCCTTCGCGGGAGTCATAAAATCCGGCGGCCGGACCCGACGAGCGGCTAAGATGGTCATTCTGAATGCGGATCATCCGGATGTTGTCGAATTCATCTGGTCAAAGGCGAACGAGGAGAAGAAAGCTTGGGCGCTCATAGACGCGGGCTACGATGGGGCTGTTGACGGCGAGGCCTATGGCTCTGTCTTCTTTCAGAACGCGAACCACAGCGTCCGCGTGACCGACGACTTCATGCACGCGGTCACCGACAACAAAGAATGGCAGACCCACTACATCACCAACCACAAGGTCGCAGACACTTACAAGGCGCGCGATCTCATGCGGCAGATGGCTGAGGCAGCCTACATCTGCGGAGACCCAGGAATACAGTTCGACACCACAGTCAACGAATGGAACCCCTGCTCCAACACTGACCGGATCAACGCTTCCAATCCATGCTCCGAGTACATGTTCCTAGACGATTCCGCCTGCAACCTTGCATCGTTGAACTTGATGAAGTTCAGAACTCGCGAGGGAGAGTTCGATGTCGACTCGTTCAAGCATGCTGTCGAGATAGTCATCACAGCCCAGGAGATTCTGGTCGATAATGCGAGCTATCCGACTCCGGGGATTGAGAAGAACAGCCACGATTATCGTCCGCTGGGAATGGGCTACGCAAACCTAGGGGCACTGCTAATGTCGCGGGGTCTCGCCTATGACAGCGATAAGGGTAGAAACCTCTCGGCCGCCATCTCAGCCCTGATGTCCGGACACGCCTACGCAACCTCATCACTCATCGCTAAGAGGCTGGGACCTTTCAGAGGCTACCCGAGCAACGAGAAACCATTCCTCAACGTCATCGGAATGCATAGATCCCACGCTGGCAAGATTCCCCGCGAGGATGTTCCGAAGGATCTGGTCGATGCAGCGGTACGGTCCTGGGACGAAGCCTTGTCGCTTGGGGAGCGGTTCGGCTTCAAGAACGCGCAGATATCCGTGATCGCGCCGACGGGGACGATAGCGTTCATGATGGACTGCGACACGACGGGCATCGAACCAGACATTGCCCTAGTCAAGTACAAGTGGCTAGTAGGCGGTGGAGTCATCAAGATAGTCAACGGCACTGTTCCAGAGGCCTTGAGGAGACTCGGATACTCCACAAGCCAGACGGACGAGATTCTACATTACCTCCAAGACAACGACACGATTGAGGGCGCTCCACATCTAAAGCCGGAGCACCTCGCTGTCTTCGACTGCGCCTTCAAGCCGTCCAAGGGATCCCGAAGCATCCATTACATGGGACATGTGAAGATGATGAGCGCAGTCCAGCCGTTCATCTCGGGAGCGATATCGAAGACAGTGAACATGCCGAACAGCGTGACAGTAGACGAGATTATGCAGACCTATGTGAACTCGTGGAAGATGGGCTTGAAGGCTATCGCGATCTACCGGGACGGGTCCAAGAGGACACAGCCATTGACGACGAGCCTCGACGAGAAAGACAAGATCAAGCCGCTTGAGAAGGTGGCTTACAAGCCTCTACGGAAACGGTTGCCCGACCAGCGCGATGCGACGATTCACAAGTTCAGCATCAACGGGAACGAGGGATACTTGATGGTGGGACTGTACGCTGATGGATCTCCAGGCGAGATCTTTGTCGTCATGTCGAAAGAAGGCAGCACTATATCAGGACTGATGGACGCATTCGCCACATCCATATCGATCGCACTACAATACGGCGTTCCACTGAGGGTCCTCGTTAACAAGTTCATCCACACCCGGTTCGAGCCGGCAGGGATGACGAACAATCCAGAGATTAGATTCGCAAAATCCGTGGTAGACTACATCTTCAGATATCTCGGACTCAAGTATCTCTCAAAAGAGGACCAGGACGCGATGGGCTTGGCGAAGACTATGGTCGAGAACCATGAGACTCAAGCTAAGCTCGTCGAGCCAGCCCAGAAGCCGGCAGAACAGAGAGTCGTGGAACACGAATCGGCCAGTCGCCTGGAACCGGATTTATTGACGTTCGATCCCCAGTCAGATGCACCTGCGTGCGACAATTGTGGCATGATCATGGTGCGTGCTGGGTCTTGCTACAAGTGTCTCAACTGCGGCAACACCAGCGGTTGCGGCTAGAACCGGCAGATTTCCTCCGGAGAATCCTTTCCAGAAACCAGTTTTGTGGGTGTGGGAATAGTTTAGATCGAACTTCGTCATTATCTTCAGAATCATCTTGTCCGGGTCCGCCGAACGATCAAGCGAGAGGCCAAGGGACCTTCTTCCGGAAATAGGAACCGTCACCATTCTCAGTCCTTTATGTGTGACGCATACAGACTCTGCGGGTCCGAACAATTGGTCCATCTGCCTAGCCATCTCAGTAACGACGCTTACCCAGAAACCAATCTTCTTCTGAAGATCACCGCTCTGGCTAAAGATGTTCTTTGTCCTAGCAGCTTCCGCGTAACCTGTAACTTCTGCTCCTTCTATGAACGTTGCAACCCTGATCGCTTGATCTGACTCTAGAATCTGTTTTGCAGATCCTGTTAGCATCGCGTTCTTTTTCTATCGAGAAATTCTGAGGCCCAGAGTTCTGATCGACATTTGGGGATGTAAAGGCCGGAGACTTTGGGAGCGTCCTTCACTTTGTTTTTCTTGTACCTGCTCTAAACGCAAAGAGTTACGTGCAAAGTCGAGACACGCTTCGCGCCTTGAGGCTCCATGTATCCCAATCCATCACGCTCCAGTTACGAGATAGTTAATCACGACTGAAACTCTTCTTCACTAACTCCCTGAGCACTGAATCCCTTTTTGGACGAGAAATGGTTGGAACCCAAAACGGATTTCTCCAGCATATTTCAAGACTCAGTCAAGGAGGGTTTGCGCAATACTCTTGGAGAAACAGTCATGCTAACAATCCTTCCACTTCTCAAACAGTCCCTTCAGACGTACGCTGAGAAACCTAGCGAGTTTCACCGAGAGCTCCAGTTCTACTTTGGGTTCGGAGCCTTGACATTGGAACGGATGATAGTGAAAGAGCTCTTCCAGAAGCTGAGTCTTCACTACACATCGAGTAGCGAACTCGACTTCGAAACTTCTATCGGGCTTGCAAGGAAGGATCTTTCCTTTGTTCAAAGGGGAGTGGTGAGAAAATGACTGCGGAAAACAGACTCTTTGAGATGCTAATCTCGACGGAGGTCAAGGGGGACCTTCTAGTCCTGTTCCACAAGAACCCGGGACTTATAGACACGCATGAGGGAGTTGCTAGGAGAATCGGGAGAATTGCCAACTCTATCGAGGCAGATGTCAGAGACTTAGTCACTCTGGGAATCCTCAAAGTTCGGCAGATAGGAAGCCGCGATGTCCTCCTCTTCGACCGGTCGAAGGACCGCGAGACTCAGGAAACCATCGTCAATCACCTGAAGACGCTCAAAACAAGAATGGAGGCTAGGGATGGCCCGCAATAAGACTGGAATTCCTGAGCTGGATGAGATGCTCCGCGGCGGATTCATGGATAAGGATGCGGTAATGATAGCTGGAAGCGCAGGAACCGGAAAGACCACCCTCGCTCTCGAATATCTAGTGAATGGCGCAACTCAGTTCGGCGAGCCTGGAATATACCTCACATTCGAACAACTCCCAGACCAGATCTATCGCGATGCAGAAAACTTCGGCTGGGACCTAAGAAAGCTAGAGGCCGAAAACAAGCTGAGAGTCGTGTGCACCAGCCCTGATCTCCTCCTAGAGCCCGATGGAGAAGAACAGTTACTCGGAGAGACGATCAAGGAATTGCAGCCGCGAAGAATGGTAATCGATTCTCTCAACCATTTGGAAATGTATGTGCCGCAGGGAGATCTTCGCAAAGAGGCCTACCGGATACTCATGTACATCAAGACACGGGGAATCAGTCCCCTAATCGTTTGGGAGGCGCAGCAGGAAGTAGACAGTTCCTACTCGGTAACACAGACCGGCATGAGCTTTCTCATCGACTGCCTGGTCCTGTTGAAATTCGTGGAGATCGACTCGTCAATCAAAAAGGCTCTCGCGATAATGAAGATGAGGGGCAGCGACCATGACAAGCATTTGAGAGAATACGAGATAACAGCTCACGGATTGAGAGTAGCAGCACCCTTCTCAGGATATGAGGGGATCATAACGGGTTCCCCTCACAGGTCACTGACACAAGAGGTCGCCGGAGCTTGGGACGACGCGTTCACAAGAACGAAACATAAGCAATAGGGGATGCAAGTTTGATCTCTCCTAACGCGACTAGGCGTATTGGAGTAGTTCCTCTCCCGATTTTTGTCGCGGTGATTGCCCTCTTTGACGTCATACTGCCTACCAGCGTAGCGGCAAGTCTGGCCTTCAATCCGCTACTGCTTTTTGCGACGCTACAGACCCTGTTTCTCTTTGGAACTGCGGTCGTGGTCGCTTTCATTTCTCTGAAGAGCTATCTTTCTGGAGGTTCGCGGACCATTCTGCTGCTTGGTAGCGGGACTCTGGCTTGGGGTTTCGCAAGCATGGTAGCGGGCTGGTTGCTTGGCCCTCCGGGCGGACCGAATATTGGGGTGACCATTAGTAATTCAGGCGCCCTGGTTTCATCCCTGTTCTACATCGCAAGCGCTACCACTACCATGAGGGACAGTTCATCCCGAGATTCGAAGAGCCGCAAACCAAAGTTGATCCTAGCTTACGGTGGTGCTGTCGGCTTCCTTGCAGCCCTGACAGTGTTCGCGCTTCTAGGCGCGACTCCTGCCTTTTTTGTTCCTGGAGCAGGTTCTACGATCTTGAGGCAGGCTGTTGTAGGAGCCGGGTTATTCTTGTTCGCAGCGTCTTCCATCCTCTTCTTGAGGCTGTATCACGATTCAAGGTCAGGGATCTTGTTCTGGTATTCGATGGCGCTGGCGTTGACGGCCATAGGCTTGGCCGCGTTCTACTTCGGTAGAACTGTTGGGGATCCGATTGCTTGGACTGGTAGAATTGCTACCTATCTCGGAGGAATATATTCACTCATTGCAGTATGGTCTGCTTTCCGAGGCCTGCACAGCAGCCCTACCGGTTCACCGGTACCTTGAGGCTCTGCCGTTTCAGCGTCTTCTGAATTTTTGTTTGTAATCACTTCTGGTGACTATTCAACGTGCACGGCCGTTATAAGCCGCGGGGCGACATAGACCGATCGACGAGAAATGTGTCACGTCAAAATAGACCAAGAGAGAATAGAACAGTCAACAATCAAGAACTGGCTAACAATAAACAACCTTAGACTGGCTACCCGATAGAGGATTCCAGAGGATGGGCGATGTCTCGGTAGACAGCGGCGCGGTAGCGAAGCTCGGTCACGTCGAGGGCGACCTAAGGGTTGGCCATGGTGCAAGAATAGAACCAGAAGACAAGGTAATCCAGGTCACCGGACGAGTATCGTGTGACGGAGACGCCGAGTTCCATGGAAGTCTTTCATGTTCAGAGTTCTCTGCTCGCCACGGAAAAATCAGAATAGAGGGCGATCTCAACGCCAAAGGCGAAGTAAAGGTCGACGACGGACAGCTGGCCATCGACGGGTCCCTCGAAGCAACCACGGTCACTGTCGACAAAGCCCTGAAGATAGGCGGAAACGCTCGGGCAGACGATTTTGATGTAGGAGGAGTCCTCGAGGTTAGAGGAACAATCTCCGGAAAGAAAGTGGACGTAGGCGGCTCATTCAAAGTCCAGGGAGCGGCCGAGGTTGAAGAAGTGGATGTCGGAGGCACCGTCGACATAGCCGGCATGGTAAAGTCTGCAAAGCTCGATGTTGGAGGAATGGCACGGATAGGTGGAGGAGAGGTCTCCAAAGACGTAGATGTCGGCGGCAAGTTCGAATCGACCAAACCCCTAAAATTCTCAAAGATTGACGTAGGCGGCCTCGCAACACTGGTGGAAGGCGGTGAAGGGGGAGATGTTGATGTGGGAGGAAAATTCGAGAGCAGAGCCGACCTCTCTTTCGACTCTCTAGATGTTGGAGGCATGGCGTCAATCAATGGGAACGGAAAAGGGGTTGAGGTGGACGTTGGAGGACTCTTGCGAGTATCTGGAAGCCTCACGCTGGAAAAGGACTTGGACATTGGCGGCAGAGCATACATCGGTGCGGAATTGAGGCTTGACTCTCTGGATGTTGGCGGCTCCATGGAAGCGGATCAGATCATCGCCCAGAAAAGTATTGAAGTGGGAGGAGACCTCAAAACCATCAAGGGAACAAAAGGAGACACCGTTGAGTTAGGGCATGGTTCCCGGGCAAGCGGGCCAATCATCGCACGAGAGGTGAGTGTCGGACACGGTGGCAGAGTCGAGGACGTCTACGCGGACACGTTAGAAATGGAGCAGGGCTCAAGAGCGCGCAATCTCTACTTCAGAGAAGGCGTCATCGAAGCAGGAGTCCACGTCGAGGGCGAAGTGCTCTACACAGACACGATCGAGGCCTCACCCGACGTAAAATTCGCAGAACCAGCCTCCAAGGTTAACGATCTACCCAAACCGCCCCTCTGAGAAATTGCAGCCCGCCAAACGGTCCCGGATGGAAATCTACGCAGAGATACTAGAGGCCCTAAAGCGCAAAGGGTCGACCAGGATAACACGGGTCTCCTACGCAGTTGGATTACCCGTCGACCGGACGAAGAACTACCTCAAAGATCTATCGTCATCAGGGCTCGTCGGCGTACAGACCGGCGAGGACTCCGGCTACTCGATCACTCATAGAGGATTAGAATTTCTCGATGCTTATTGGAAGCTGAAAGGATTCCTAGACTTCATCGGTGGAGAAGCCGGCGAGCCGGGCCGCGGCTAAGCCACGTAGCTCTTGTATTCTCTTTCGAACTCTCGGACGATCTCGAAC
>VBBB01000153.1:9107-10035 GCA_005882955.1 Candidatus Bathyarchaeota archaeon
ACCGCTGGCCCGTCGATAGCCAGTTTTGTAGCCGGGTGGTCGGGTCCTAGGACCCGGGCGCAGATCTGACGGGTCAACCGTCGCACCTCACCCTCGTCAACATATCCCAGCGTGTGCAGGTATTCGTGGAGAAGCGTGTAGAAGACATAGGCGTTGAGTGTCTGTCGGTCCTTCGCTATGTGCGTAACCTGGTCGAGCAGGCTTCTGTTCATGACAATGAAATTGGACCCCATCTGGTGGAACGCGCCGATGTATTCTGGCAGATCAGCAAGACCAAGCATCAATCCTGTTCGTCTCTTTCCCAGACTACTCTTGACCGATTTCTTGACCAGCTGAAAGACTTCAGAGAAGTTGAAGCTCCGGTCCAGGCCCTCCGATACACCCATGCTGGTCGGGGGTATGTCAACATCCAAAATTCTAACCTCGAAGATGAACTAGAGATTTCCAGGACTAGTTTTGGCTGACCGGCTATTTAAGGACTGGATTCCACAAAATCAATCCAGGGACACTTCTCGACTCACACGACAGACGAGTGGAACGCGGTGGTTAGGGCGATTGAACACGCTCTTCCATTCTACGAGTCGATCAGCGAAATAATCTCGTTGGGCCTAGCCGGACCCCTTAGGCGAAGAGCAATCCGTCGACTGGAAAAATACAGAACGGATTGGATTCTGGACTCAGGCACAGGCCCTGGGACAAGTAGTAGAATGATGCTTGAAGATGGGTTTGAGAAAATTGCTGGACTCGACCCGTCTCAAATCCTCTTGCAACACGCTAAGGCCACTCTCGGACCGGGCTTCCATCCAGTGCTCGGTGTAGCGGAAAGCCTCCCCTTCCGTCCCGATGCTTTCTACGGGGTCCTCACATGTTTCTCTTACCGAGATGTTCGCGACAAAGCATTGTCCCTGGTAGAGTTTGCCCGAGTAGT
>VBBB01000153.1:10058-12240 GCA_005882955.1 Candidatus Bathyarchaeota archaeon
TATCGGAAAACCTGACGGGCTGTTCCGACAAAAACTGATTGAGCTCTACGTCGCGGTGCTCATGCCGATGATTGCTAGATTCTTCATCAGAGGACGAACGAAGGAAAATCCCTTTCAGATGATCGTTCCAACTTTTCATCGGCTAGCGAAAAATCGCAACATCACCCGTTTGGCTGAAGTGAAATTCGGTTCAGCGAAGCTTCACGAGTTCCTGTTGGGCGGGATGATAATCATTGAGGCTGAACGAACCAGCTGATTTCTTGAACCTTATCAGTTCTTGGTCGTACTCGTAATGATCCCATGCATCGCGACTGAAATCAACCAGGAGGTCACGTAGGATAAGATGAAAACGCTAATCATGACCACAACAACCCCGTATGCCTCTATCCCGAGCTGGTTCAGCGCAGAGACCCCTCCCCCGAAGAATAGCCCGTCCGGCAGTGAAGGGGGCACCAAGCTTCCATTCTGGAACGTGAGGCTCGCTAACGATGACACGAAGGCCTTCTGAGCAAAGAATGGAATCATCAGGACACCGAATGTTCCTCCCAGCAAGTGACCTGGGAACAATCCTACTGGATCTGTGAACCATTTGAGTTTTCCAAACCACTTCTCCCCCATCAGATAGAGTGGTCCGCCAAGCAGTCCCAAGACGACGGCGCTTAGAGGGCTAACGAATCCTGCAAGTGGCGTGATTACGATGAGGCCCATCAAGACCCCGTTCGCAGCATAGATCAGACTCGGCATCTCCTTCGTCATCTGATATCTAAAGAACATTACAGAGAGGAAAGCAGAAGCTGCGGCCAGGAAGGTCGTTACTACAACGACCATCGCTTCATTGTTGAACGCGAGGACGCTTCCAGGGTTGAAGCCGAACCATCCCGCCCAGAGAAGAAGTATTGACAACGTCAGCCAGGGAAGGTTGAGTTTGACTGGGACCTGAGGGCTGGTTCGGAGTCCTCTCTTTTTTTCCTCTCGCCAGATCTGAAGAATAATTCCTAGGCCGGCTGCTCCAGCGGCTCCATGAACTACGAGTCCTCCTGCGAAATCCGCCATACCCATCTGGGCCAGCCAGCCCGTTGGATTCCATATCCACGCCGCGGGAAGGTTCCAAATGATGATGAAATAGACGATGGAGTAGGCGAAGAAGGCCTGCATTTTCATTTTTCGTAAAACGATTACTCCGACGAGAGCGAGTGTGACCGAAGCAAACGCTGTTTCGAAAAGGAAGTACGTCCCAATTGTAAGCCCTGTACTCTGCTGGGACCACCATGCGCCGGTGAGAAGGCCGCTGACGTTTGTGGATGAGCCTCCTAGAAACAGTCCAGTGTAGAACGGATTGCCGATCACACCGTTGATTGTCGGTGCAAAGGCGGTGTTGAATCCGACTAGGGCCATGAAGAAGAGAGCTGACCCTGTGATGAGCATCGTCTTGAGGAGACTAATCTCTAAATCAGATCCAAGCTCTCCAATCTCCAAGAATCCGACAGAAATCGTCATGGTAAAGACGAGTAGTCCACAAATGATGACCCAGAGATTGTTGGCTAGTAAAATAGGGTCCGCCACTTTCGATCGGCCAACGATTTCAGGAATGTTGGGGATTTAAGATGTAGGAACGGCTCAGAAAAAAATTATGCCTGGCCAAGCTCAAGGCTTAGCCAGAACGTCGGTAACGGAAAAAAGAAAGGGGGTGGACTAGGCCCCTAGTTTAGGGATTCCTAGTACCTGCGATGCTTTTGATAACAGTCCCTACAGTAGACTGGTCTTCCCTCTGTGGGCTGGAAGGGGACTTCCGTCTCCTTGCCACAGTCAGAACAGACTACTTTATGCATCGTCCGAGGACTGCCATACGAACTACGACTCATCGGCCTAGTACACCTCCTATCAGCGTGCACTAGGATAGGAATGGCACTAGCCTATAGACCTTAGGGACCCAACCCCCTCAATTCATAGTGATTGGATACGATATGAGGGTGTTGCAATTTCTCGATGAAGACGGTGTAGAGATGATAATTCCTGCGAACAAATTCTAAATCAGACCCGGAGAAACGGGCCTCCATGGACAGCTCAGACATACAGAAAGCTCTCGACTCTTCCGTAGAACTACAGATCACGGTCACTGGAAGAAAATCAGGACGAGAATTCTCGACACCGGTATGGTTCGTCCGAGAAGGAAAGACCCTCT
>VBBB01000153.1:12283-24680 GCA_005882955.1 Candidatus Bathyarchaeota archaeon
ATCATCGGGCAATGTATCGCTCGAACTCTCCGCGAAGCCGATTAACGATTCAAAGAGGGTTGCAGCTGTGGCGGACAAGTTCAGGAAAAAGCATGGAGTAGCGGATGTCAAAAAGTATTACAGGGGATTTGACGCGGCCGTAGAATTGAGCCTTCCCTAGTCAAAACGCCTTGCTAGAAGGATACTGCTGCGATTATGTCAAGGATTTCAGGACGGCCAATGCTTCGCTCACATGTGCTGTTGCTCTCGATTGGGATGAGAAAACGTGCCTGACCATCCCGTTCTTGTCAATTACAAAGCTAACTCTTCCTGGAACTAGTCCGAAGGTCTTCTTGACACCGTAGGATTTTCTGACCGATCCGTCCGGGTCGCTGAGGAGTATGAAGGGTAGTTTGTGTTCCGAGGCGAAGGCCTCATGAGACTTTAGGTTATCGTTGCTTATTCCGATGACCTCTGCGCCGAGGTTCTTGAATTCCTCGTATGAGTCTCGAAACTCGCAGGCTTCCGCTGTGCATCCTTTCGTGAAGTCTTTCGGATAGAAGTAGACCACGACGTTCTTGTTTCCGTGGAAATCATCGAGGCTAATGTATTCGCCAGCGCTAGTCTGGAGTCGGAATCTAGGTGCCGGGCTTCCTATCTCTACCATCGCTTACACCTCTTCAAAGTCTTCCTTCTATCGCCGAAAACGGATCAGAATATACGGAGACAAAACGATTTCAAACCCGCGTGGATTGCCCGAAGATGTTGATCTCGTAGTTTTATCCTGAACTGTCAGCTGAATCCCGTTTTGTCGGCAGGGTGAGGATGTCGCCGGGCGACCTCAACTTCTTCAGAGTATATCTTCTCAAGGTTCGACCGCTCATTCCGGTTCTTTTTCCCGCGGTGGATGAACGAGCGATAATTTTTGGGAAATTCCTTCGCAACTACCACTTGCAATGATCTCGGTTCCGAATGTTGAGTCATGCTATTATTGGGTAGCTCTGAATATATAAACGCATTGATGAACGTCTATATGTTCTTCTCAGCGTGCGTGCGGTGCTGCTAGAACCGCGTTCAGGCCCAGTCGACGCTGGAGTTCGGAGACGTATGCAGAGAGGACCTCATTGTTGACGTGATAGAAGCAGAACTGGCCTTGCTTCTCTTTCTCGACGACGTGAGCCGTGGCAAGTTCCTTCAGATGATGAGAGACCGTGGGTTGCGAGACGTCGAAAAAAGCACCGACATCTGAGCAGTTCAGCTTTCCTGTCATTGCCAGCTTCTGAAGTATTGCGCGGCGTTGTGGGTCCGCTAGAGCCTTGCTGATACGATCGAAATCCTCGGTAGCTAGCTTCATCACAGATCACCTAGGTTTGGCGAAACTATTAACGTTTCGATATGCGTCTATTCAATCTCTTAGATATCTTCAACCCCAAGCGTTCCGAATGATGATATAGATGTTCATCAATATGTTTATATCCTGTCCGCCCGGGTTCTAGTCATGATGACCAAAGAAACGACTAACGGCAAAGTAATCCACCTTAGCAACGGTGAGTTCGATACGGAAGTTCTCAAATCCAATGTACCCGTCCTCGTAGATTTCTACGCGGACTGGTGCGGACCATGCCACGCGATAGCTCCGACGATAGAAGCTCTATCGAACGAATTCGCCGGCAAAGTCAAGTTCGTCAAGGTCGACGTCGACGCCAACCAGGAAGTAGCGTCCAGATATGAAATAATGAGCATCCCGACCATAATGCTGTTCGAGAATGGCAAGATTGAAGATAGTATCGTGGGAGCGTATCCAGCTTCCGTCTACAAGCAACGCATCGAACGCGCCCTAAGCATGGGACGATAGCCCCTTCTAACCAATCCGACGGAGGCAATCCGAGACGGATCACATCTGTCCAATCTGTGGAGAATTAAGCCCGTGCATCTATCCACAATCTGAGTCCCTCAGGTTGTTCAGGTATCATGACTGTCGTTACTGCGGGTCTACATGGAAGGAAGCTTTGAGCACAGAGTCTCCTTAGACCGGGACTCGCAAGTTCTAACGGACGACTAATCTCCAAAGGATCAGGATTGTTCCAACGATCCCGATCAGCATCGAGCCGAGATAGTTTCCTAGAAGATAACCCAGGGGCCATGCGTAGCTAGTGAACCAGTCGCGCATGAACGGGTTCGATTGATATTCTGACGAGAGAGCTGCGGACAGACCCAGTATTGTGAGGAATTGGCTGATCACAATTGCGCCAAGAGTTCTTCCAATTGCTTGAGGTTCCCGAACGATTAATTTTGGAGCGACTTTTACCTGTTTCGGCCTTGGGTCGGGAATCAGGAGAGAGCTCAAAGCTCCGAGGGAGACGAAGATGCCTGCTGTAAACGCAGCCCATCGGGTGCCTTGGGTAAGCGCGTCGAAGATTATTGCCTGGGCAGCTGGCCAATTCGCACCAAAACTGGCGATGAGTGATGGGTCGATTCCCCCGGATAGTCCCGAATTGAAGGCCGCCTTCAAGGTGGCGAGTCCCATCTGGCCAAAATTGACCGTACTGGCTGCAAGATCGGCTTGTCCCACCGCGGATATCTGAGCTACAAGTATAGCGCCTATTACAGCGATTCCAAAAGCTGACCCGATCTGTCTAACTGTATTGTTGGCCCCAGATCCTACACCAGCTTTCTGCCACGGTATGCTCATCAAGACAGTGCTTGTAACCTGGCTGATAGCTAGCCCAACGCCAGCGCCATAGACGACAAGAACAGGATAAAGGTAGTAGACGGGGTTAGAGATGCTGATGATCTGAGACATACTAAAGAGCGCAACAGCCTCCAGAACCATCCCAGTTGTGATAATCCACTTAGGTCCAAAGCGAGTAGCCAGAACACCAGCGATGGGCGCGAATATGAACACTGAGATAGCCATCGGTAGGAATGTGAGACCTGCACTGATCGCGGACAATCCCTTGACCGTCTGCAGAAATATTGAGATAATGAAGACTGCCCCAAACTCGCCCATCGCAACGATGGTAACTGTGAATAGCCCATAGCGGAAGCCCTTGTACTTGAGTAGGCTGAAGTCAAACAGGGGCACTCTTCCCTTCCTTGCACGACGAATCTCGTAGAGAGTGAAAGCGCCAAGCAGAACGATTCCGGAGATTATCGATACCAGAGGGAGCGATAATGGGTTTGAGGTCGACCATGAGAAGCCTGCGGCAGAAAACTCTTGGTTTGGAACCAGCCAACCATAGGTCTGGGCCTCGATGAGGCCGAACAGCACACTCGCCAAACCGACGGTGATCAAGACCAGCCCAGGATAGTCAGTTGTGTATTTTGGATCCTTGAAGCGAGTCTCTCTGATAACAAACGCGGCCCCGACTAGGGCCGCGATCCCTATTGGAATATTGATGAAGAACGCCCACCGCCAAGAAATGTATGTTGTAAAGTACCCGCCTAAGACTGGACCCAGAACCGCTGCCGCTCCAGCGGTCGCGCCCCAGATGCCAAAAGCTACGTTTCGCGATTTGCCAGTGAACGTTGTGGTCAGGATCGAGAGAGTGGAGGGAGAAGCCATCGCCGCCCCGAATCCCTGGATCACCCGGCCAATGAGCATCTGGGACAGATTGAGTGAGAATCCGTCAATAATAGATCCAACGATGAACGCGGAGATCCCAGCCATAAAGATCAATCTCCTGCCGAACTCGTCGCTCAGTTTCCCCCAGGAGAGGAGGAAGGAGCCGAATATGAGTGCGTAGAGAGAGGTGATCCATTCTAGATCCTTAAGGCTGATGCTGAAGTCTTTCTGAATTTGAGGCAGAGCAACGATGACTATTGTCGCGTCAATGACGATGATTGCGAGGGAGAGGCTCAGGACGAGCAGAATGAGAAGCTGCTTAGGCTGAATTTTTCCCGATTCTGCCTGTGCAGCCTGGCTGGCGGAGCCTTCCCAATTCTGGCCCGACTCCTTCCCTTGACGTTCTCTCGACATAGAGACAGGGCCGCGCCGTAGGGGATATCAACCTCACTGTCAACACGTTCACGAGATGAGATGGAATTCCTTCTCAAGGTCCAAGGTCGACGCTTTGATAGTTACACGAACCGGTCTGACTTTCGTGGATTCTTCGGTTCCCGAACAGTCCTTGAGTCTCAATGGATTCTGACTAGTAATTTCCTTATTTAGAACGGAGCTCGCGGCCTGTCAATCAAAATGAGCACCTATCCAGGGACAGCACCCGCAGAACCAAAGAAGCCTGGCTTTCTTCGACGTCCCGTGCCAATGTGGGCCTTCCTTCTCCTAGTCATCATATTCGGTATGGTGATTTTCCTGCCAGCCTTCTTGCCCTCATCCTTCGTCACCATCAAACAACCACTAGTTCTGAACTCTGACAATCAAACACTGAGCATCATCAATGGAACAGTGATAACCGCGAATTTCACCGTAGCAAATCTGAACGCGACCAATGCAATCTCGACGACTGCCAATGCTACACTAACAAAGCCAAACCCGACCATTACGCTCACGATAGCCGGAGTTCAAACCGGAAACGTCTTCGTGGCTTCCCCTGATGGTAGGAGCGTTACCTTCGAGCCTGGTGGAAACATCTTGGTAGTTCGAGTCAGTGCTGATCCCACTACGACCTCTGGAAATTACACTATCCACGTGGCCCTAGCCGGTTAACGACTAAGCACATGGAACTCTAGCAGTTTATCTGTTTCCAGATTTCGGGAGTCGTATCCATGACGAATGAGGTCACTGTGATTACCGGGGCGAGCAGTGGGATAGGGGCGGCTCTAGCCAGGCAACTTGGGTCGAAGGGTCAACAGCTGGTCCTCGCAGCAAGACGTGAGAATGAGCTGAGAGAAGTTGCGAAACAAGCCGGGACCAGAGCGTTAGTTGTGCCAACAGATGTCACGCGTAGAGGCGATGTTGAAAATCTTCGCAGCCAAGCTCTCAAGGAATACGGCCATGTAGATGTCTGGGTAAACAACGCTGGCCGAGGAATTACAAAGTCGGTGCTGGACCTAACAGACCGGGACGTCGACGAGATAACTGCTGTAGTTCTCAAATCGGTTCTCTACGGTATGCAGGCTATCATTCCTCACTTTCAAGAACGCGGTCGAGGGCATTTGATCAATATTTCCTCCTTCCTAGGCAGGGTGCCGTTGGTAAGCCATCGGTCGATTTACAGCGCAGCGAAAAGCGGAGTCAATGTGCTGACCGCAAACGCGCGCATGGACCTCAAGGCGAAGTTTCCAGGAATCCACATCTCGCTAGTATTGCCGGGAATCGTCGAAACGGATTTCCACAAAGTCGCAAAGACCCCTCAGATACCCAGAGCGGGAAGCAAGCTTGGCTTCATAATCGTCCAATCGGCCGAGGAGGTTGCGGATCAGATCGCGACCCTAATCGAGCATCCAGTCGCAGAACTCTACACGAATCCGGCTTTGGTTGGACTGGTCTCGCAATACTGTCAAGATGTGGGCAAATTCGAGGAGAATTTAGTCCGCCGAACAGGGTCCAGCTAAGCTATTCCAGCAGAGGGACGGATCGGCGCGAGAAAACTTGAACCCAAACCTGCTGATCTCCAGAGTTGTGAACTAGGCGATTACGTGATCTCCGCGCCGCCGGAGAACTTCCGCAGAATTCTTTCTTGCATTCACTCCGAGCTTGTAGTTACACGTTGCTAAGGGATCTTAACCAAGTTTCATTTGGCTTCTTCTTGTTCTATGGCCTTTCATGCTGGCCTTTGCGTTATTGTATGCGAGCTTGATGAGTTTCTTTGCAGAGTCAAGATCTTCCGCTTTCTCCATCCTGAAGCTTACCCATCCTGCCTGAGGGGCAAACCGGTGAGGGATCGCAGTTCCACTCTTCAGTGCTGCTGTTTGATCGCTCTTTGAGAGGCGGATATCGAGGAAGGAGGGTCCATGGTGGTGCATGAATTCGAGCCCTTCGACTTGGAATTCTGTTCCTCCGAACCGGTGAGCCGCTTGGGTCACGCCTGGAAGTTGCAATATCCAGGTCTTCAAGTTCTCAAAGACTTCGTTCCGGTCGACCATGATTCGCTCCTACCACTCGTCAACTGGATGCATGTATTTGTTGACCAGCATCTGCCGTCGATTGGTCATTTCATAGAGGTTGCATAGAACTAGATAAACGGTCAAAAGTCAATAGGAAAGAGTGACAATATGCCGCAACCGTCGAAACTTGCGATCCTCGGAATATCTGGTAGCGGGCGAAAAAGGTCGTACAACACTGCTCTGGTAGAAGCAGCGAAACAGCTTCTCCCGCGGGACGCAACTCTTGAGGTCGTTGATGTCACAGGACTACCACTGTACAATCAGGATCTTGAGCATGACATGCCCGAGGTCGTCAAGGAACTCAAGAAGAAGATTCAGGGCGCAGACGCAATTCTATTCGCTACTCCCGAGCATAACTATTCAGTCACAGCGGTTCTCAAGAACGCCATCGAATGGGGCAACAGGCCTCCTGGAGACGCTTCGTGGAGCGGCAAACCTGCTGCAATCATCAGCGCCTCAACGTCGCTGCGAGGAGGAGTGAGAGCCCAGCTCCACCTTCGACAGATCATGATCGACCTAAACATGTACCCGATCAATAGGCCTCTACTAATGGTCGCGAATGCTAAAGACAAATTCGATACTTTACTCACGAAGAGACTCGCCAGACTCTACGAGATGTTCTCTCAAGTCTTGTAGAGTGGACACGCAAGGTTCAGCAATGACAATGGATTCTCCCGAGGCCCGGACACTTCTACTACCTGAATAAGACTAATGAACCATATGAAGCCGACTCTCTGGCACGAGAGAAAAGATGCGAAGCCATAAACGATTAGCAATCATAGCGCTCGTGCTCGCCTTCTTCCTGACAGCGATGCCTTCAACGACGCCCCGCGTCTACGGAGCTAGCTCTATTGCAGTACCGTGCTCTGCAAAGTGCACCATTGCAATCCTATCTCCGGGCGGACCTCTGAACCTTAACACAAACGTCAACTCTTCTTTCATCGTGTCATTCGCTGTCAACAATTTCACATTGGTGCAGCCAGGAACGGTAAACGACGTCAACACGACAGTACCGGCATCTGGCAGTATCAAAGCCCACAGCGAGGGTCACATCCACGTGTTCGTCGACAGTCACTACATTACCATCTGGACAACAACAAACGGAATACCCTTGACTCTGTCTCCAGGGACACATACCATCCGGCTAGACCTCGTGAACGATCTTCACTATGAGTTTAGTCCGGGAATCAACGCAACTACTACTGTGAATGTCGCTGACCCGCTTCAATCGACGGCCAACACTGCGCAGAGCAATGCAGGTAATGCAATGTACTATAGTCTCGGAGCCCTAATTGTGTCGATCGTCGCCGTCATACTTGTGGCGTACGTTGCGTTCAAGCCTAAGCCAAAGCCGTAATAAGGGTTGCCTCTTGCAGGCGGCCCTGCCCCACTTTTCTCTTCAGTTGATGTCTAGAGCAGTTCTCATTCTTGTCCTAGTTGGTTTCAGCGTTCCTCTAGAACTCCGGCCTTCCCCGCTAATTGTTCGAGCGAGCGGAACCACATTCTCAGTGAGCATAGTTGATAATGCGTTTCAGCCACCGCATGTCAATGTGACTACAGGTACCGAAGTAATTTGGACCTACTCGAGAACCGGAAGGACGTTTCATACTGTTACCTCAAGCCCACAAACTAACGTTACCCAAGCAGGTTCTCCTCTAATCGACAGCGGAGACCTTCACCCTGGACAGAGCTTCAATTACACTTTCTACAAACACGGATTCTATCCCATTCAGTGTTACGTACACCCCCAAACTATGAATGGGTGGGTCAATGTAACTGGTTCTGATATCCAACCGCCACCGCCACCCGCAACACCCTCAACTAACTACACACCTTACATAATCGGCGGAGCAATTGCTGGGGCTATCGCGATCGGGTCGGTCATCCTAGTCTTGAGACATCGGACCCAAAAAGCCGGGAGCACTTCGGTGATCAAGGTCTAATTGGGCTAAAACAGGACGCGACAGTTTTCTAGACACGTGACTGTTTCACCAAAGAACCGCGAATTCATTCGATCGTCTCTGGCGAGAGCCTGAGTGTTCTATGCTCACCTCCCGCATGAACCTCGACCAGCTTCATCATTTCGTCCACTGAGTGGGTACCTTTCGCTTCTAACTCGCACTCCTTCAAGAGGAAATCCTTGCACTTGAATTTGATCATACAGGTTTGGCCGAAATGGTTTTGAGAATGAAAACCTTTGTCCGACTGTCTGGTTCGCAGGTCCCCTAATCGCTTAAGCACGGCTGCTACAAGAAAAAGCCCAGCCTTGTCGGTAACATCTTGAAATGATTCTTAAGTAGATGTTAATCCCTGTTGAAATACGGTACTCTTGCAGCTAGCCACAACTCAGCCCGAGAAAAATATTCAGGAGGTCCGGGAATATGACCTCTTCCTCGATGTTGATTTTGCTGGTCTCAAATACAACGGCAAGGTAACAGTGGATCTAGAGTCTATTGGAGATGTGTCCCTCGACGCTGTAGGCCAACAGGTCAGCAGCGTAAAGTCTGAGGGCAATAAAATCCCATTCAAGCATTCCGGGAAAGTTCTGGAGATTCAGACCGGCAAGTTCACGGGTCCGCTAGAAATAGAGTTCGATGGCAAGGTCTCTGACAACTTCACCGGGTTTTACAAGGCATCCTACGGCGACGGCTATATCCTTAGCACGCACCTCGAAGCGGTTCAGGCTCGCAAGGTCCTCCCTTGCTTGGACCATCCTGCCTACAAGGCAGTGTTCAAAGTTCGAGTCAGAACCGACACTAACCTCTCCGTCATCTCGAACATGCCCATCGAATCCGAAACGATACAGGGTGAGAAGAAGACTGTCACGTTCAAGAAGACCCCGAAAATGTCCACCTACCTCCTCTACTTGGGCGTTGGAAAGTTCATCCAGGAGAAGAGCCGACATGGCGGGACAGAACTTTACGCAGCCTACGCGGATCGTCCGACTAGTAAGATCAATACAGAATTCTCATTCGACGCCACTCGGAAAGTCTTAGACTTCTACGAGTCATACTTCGGTATCCCCTTCCAGCTACCCAAGCTCCACAACGTAGCCGTCCCGGAATTTGCCTACGGCGCAATGGAAAACTGGGGGGCGATAACCTACCGAGAAATTCTCCTGCATGTAGACAAGGACACGAGCATCCGCGCGAGAAAGTCGGTAGCTCACGTGATCGCCCATGAGATTGCTCATATGTGGTTCGGAGATCTGGTTACTATGAGATGGTGGGACGACCTCTGGTTGAACGAGAGCTTCGCGACATTCATGGACTTCAAATCCACCGACCGAGCCTATCCAGAATGGAAGGTCTGGCAAGATTTTGTCCGAACCTCCACCTCCGGCGCGATGGGCCGCGACGCTCTGACCAATACCCATCCCATCATGGCGAAGGTCCATGACCCTGAGGAGATTGAGGAATTATTCGACGAGATAAGCTACGGGAAAGGCGCCAGCATTCTGCGCATGATCGAGGCCTATATTGGCTCAGAGAATTTCAAGAAGGGCGTCGTTCAGTATTTGCAGAAATTCCGCTACAGCAACGCGTCCGGTCACGATCTCTGGTCAAGCCTCCAAGAAGCTTCGGGGACAGATGTAAGCCGGATAATGGAAGGCTGGATTAGCCAAGAAGGCTTTCCGGTAATCAAAGCCTCGTTGGTCGATGGTAGACTAACGCTTGAACAGGAGAGGTTCCTTACTGGTGGGACATCCAAGCAAACCTGGCCGATCCCCATCACAATGAGCGTTGACGGCAAGACGCAATCGTTATTACTCGACAAGAAAAGGGCCGAGGTAAACCTCCCGACAACACCACGATCTCTCAAATTAAACGTGAACCAGACAGGATTCTACGTCGTCCAGTACGATGGAAAGGAACTGCTAGACCTTGTTTGGAAGAGCAGGCTCTCTCCGCTCGACCGCTGGGGATTGATCAGCGACGCCAAAGCCTTTCTCCTGTCCGGACGGACATCTTTCAAAGAATACATCAAACTAGTCGAGAAGTATCAGAACGAGGAGGAGTATCTTCCCGTGGTCGAAGTCTCCGACCAGCTCTCATTCCTATACCTGATCGCACCCTCAAGACTAATCGAGACTTCTCGCAAATTCCATGACGCTGGGCTCAGAATCTTCGAGAACAAGAAGGACGACAATAGCACCACCCTCAAGGGCATCATCGCCGCCCGCCTCACTCTTCTAGATGATGCCTATGCAAAGAAGGCCGGTTCTAAGCTCAATGACCTAGCCAATGTAGAGCCGGACATGAAACGATCAGTCGTTATGGGATACGCTAGATCCTCAAACGATTATGACGGCCTCATCAGCAGATACACAAAAAGCACAACGGACGAAGAACGACTAAGATACTTGGAAGGATTAGCCAGCTTCAATAATCCTGAACTCGTAGCAAAAACGCTCGACTTCGCATTGAGCGGCAAAGTAAAGCGACAAGACGTCCGGAACGTGATCCTCTACGCCACAGCCAACCCAGACGCAAGAACTGCGGTCTGGCAGTGGTTCAAGAAGAACATGGCAAAATTAGAAGAGATGTACTCTGGGACAGCCCAGTTCTCGATCATTTTGCGAGAATACTTCTCGATTGTCGGGGTCGGCCGCGCATCTGAAGTTGAGAAATTCTTCAGTGAGCACAAGGTTACCGGAGCTGACATCGCTCTAGAAAGGCTGCGAATCTACGACAAGCTCGCGAAAAATATCGCGGCAGCCCCGTAGCTCGAATTCGACAGCGTACGCGGGCCTAGTTAGGTTTCCAGGCTATTCCACGGAATCCTGAGAATGTTCCAGTCGGGACGTTCTTCACTGTACCTCCTGAGTACGTGAGCATTGTTCCTCCTCCTCCGACAATGTAGGCCGTGCCTGCTGACCAGCTGACAGAATAGAGTGTGCTACTGGTGAGCACGGGCAGGGCCGTCAAGCTGGATCCATTGTATGTCAGTACTAATCCTGAGTCACCAACCAGCAATGCCATACTCCCTGTTGGGTTGAAAGATATGTACCGTACCGTCAATGATGAACTATAGATTCCAGCGGTATTCAGAACCTGGAACGATGTCCCATTGTAGCTGAGAATGGCACCCCCTGAACCTGCAAGCAGAGCATAGGACCCGTTCGGATTCCAAGCAACCGCGTCAAGGTTCTGACTTGTGGGTGAAGCGAGCTGGATCACCTGACCACTCGAAGACTGGTACTGGTATATCTTGCCGAAATAGCTGACGAGCAGAGCCTGGGTCCCGCTGGGGTTCCAGCTAACCGCCCTGTATGATACGGCAAAGGAGTTAGAAATTTGTGTCACGGTGGTGCAGTCGTACTTGAGGAGCGCTCCTCCCGAGCCGCCTATCAACGCGTAGGATCCGTCTGGTCGCCATGCAACGGAGAAGAAGTTGATGGTCGTGCTCAGACCCGTTGGCATGATCGTTAGCTTTGTCCCATCGTATCTGATGAGGACCGCGGCGTTACCGGCTATGATTGCGCAAGACCCATCCGGCTTCCAAGCAACTGCGCTCAACGGGGTAGTAACCGGCTGGCCAATGAGGGTGAGGGTATTGTTTGGATAGAGCTTGTAGACGAATCCCTCGTAGGATACGACTAGAGCATATGACGGCTTAGCGACACTCGTCACTGTAACCACGATTATGAGACTGTGAGAGAGTGATCCGCTCATAGCTGTGACATTGACATTGTAAGTGCCGGGTGCAGCGCCCAAAGCAGTGACGTTCAGGGTTGAACCTCGGGTAGCGCCAGCGGTTAGAGAAATGGTCCCAAGGTTGAAACTGGTGGACAGACCAACTGGCGAGACGGAAGCCGCGAGACTGATCGTTCCTGCAAAACCGTTGATACTCGTAGTGCTGACGGAGGATGTTGCCGAGGACCCTTGAGGAATCGTCAGCGTTCCCGAATCCGCCGAGAGGGTGAAGTCGGGCATCGCCATGGAGACAGTCACTGATGACAGTGCTGAGTGGACGATTATCCCAGAGCTTGAACAGTTGATACACGGTAGGGTCCCAGTAACATTGGTGGAGTAGGTGCCTGGAACTGTTGATGTAAACTTACACTGTACGCTGGAGGAGCCTCCCGAAGACAGATTGACAGATGTTGGGCAGGACGCAGTAAGACCCGAGGGCGAAGAAACGCTCAAGCTCACTGTTCCCGACAGTCCATGCAGGCTCGTCACGGTGACGGTGCTATTGCCTGAGGATCCTGCGCTGAACGAGACTGGTGTTGCAGATATGCTATAGTCCATTATCGTGACGGTGAAGATCGCAGAGTGGACGAGTGAGCCACTCGTGCCGGTAACCGTTGCGTTGAAGACTCCTACCGGACCAACAGCGGTACATG
>VBBB01000154.1:0-1278 GCA_005882955.1 Candidatus Bathyarchaeota archaeon
TTGGAGTAAGAAGTGATCCGATCATTTGACATTCCTCCCGCCACCAGGTATTTTCTGTCTTTGCGTCTCCTTTCTCTGAAGAGTGAATAGTCGAAGCGCAACTCCGCCTTCACGTCGCTGAGTCTTCGTCTGGGGTCAGAATATAGCCAAGCATCAGCCTAGACCTCGGCCTTGATGCCGGACAATCCGGCTTTCTGGAATATTCCCGGAAGCTTCTCGCCAATCTTGAACTCCTTCCCTTCCAGTTTTCGGATGCCGTTGACCCAGGTCTCGTAGGCTCTCTCAGCAAGCATGCTGTATTCTTCATCGTTCGGGTCGTAGAATGCTCCCATCTTTCCACCCTCCAAAGCAACCACTGACCCTCCCGTCCTTGTTACCCGTGCCATCTCTTTGACGGCTTTGAGAGGCTCAGTGAGATGCATCAGGAGCGTCCGGCAGCAGGTCAGGTCAGCGTAGCCGTCTTCCAGCGGAATCTTGTAGACATCACCTAGCTCGTAAGACACGGCGCCTTCTTGGTGTCGGTGGTTGCTGCCTGGATCGACTTCTCGTTAGAATCTATTCCCAGGATTGTAGCTTTCTTGTTTGAAAGTCTTGCGAGCTGGCGGGTGAAGTCACCCGGTCCGCAACCTATGTCGACGATTTTCTGGCCGGGTTTGATGTTGAGGAAGCTGGTGTAAAGCTGGTTGATCCAGGGCTTTGATTCAAGATAGCGACGGTAGATTTCTCTGCTGCGACGTAGGTAGCTGACGCGAAAGGCTAGCTTGGACACGCTGTCCTTCGGACGCCGCCTTTTGATTCGGGTTCGGACGGGATTCTTGAGCGAGGACAACCGAGAGGACTCTCCCAAACACTCGACTCATGTCTGATAAAGGATAACCGCTGGAGTGGCCAGCCCATGGAGTTTGACCTGGTTCTTCGAAAGCGCAGAAACGTGTACGGGTTTCAAGACAGGCCTATCCCCGAAGTCGTTCTGAGCAGAATTCTGGAAAACGCGCGGCACGTGCCTAGCGCAGGATTCACACAAGACTTCGACCTGGTTGTCGTCAGGGATCCTGAGAAAAGAGCAAAGCTCGCGGAAGCTGCGCGCCAAAATGAATACGCAAGCTACGAGGGAGCAGTTGCAGGGTTCATTGAGAAGGCTCCGGTAGTTGTGGTTCCCTGTGGTAACAAGTCTCGGTTCGAATCAAAATACGGTAGCCCTGCGGAGAAGAACGCTAGGATTCCCTGGTGGCTGACTGACAGCGCCTTCTCCAGCCTCGCTCTAATCCTGTCTGCCGT
>VBBB01000154.1:1401-20943 GCA_005882955.1 Candidatus Bathyarchaeota archaeon
ATTGTTCCGATAGGCTACAGACATCTGGAGGAGCGGCGATTCGGCTCGAAAATGAGGAAAAGAGTGAAGGCTCTGAGGAGATCCACGAATCAGATACACTGGGACGAATGGTAAGTTAGGAAACAAAGCTCATAGGGGTCCGGAAGAATCTGGACACCAGGAGCCAGATGTCCGCAGTGACTGAGTCTCCACAACATGGAACCCTAAGTTTTCTTGAACGGTGCGTTCAAAACAGTTGGGTTATCTTAGGCATCAGTATCAGTGGCGTACTGTGAAATCTTTAGGAGGTGAAGGGTCTCGAAGAAGATAGTTCTCGTCCTATTGATTGCGGCCGCTGTGCTACTTCCCACCGTCGCCATTCTTCATGCAACTGAAACTTCCAACACCGCTACAACGAGTCATGATAGTGATCAGCATGAGCAGAACCATCAAGATCAGGAGCATGATGACAATGAAACCTCGGATGACAATTCAGTAGCTCACGTTGAACTGGATGACGCTAACGAGAACGCTGCGGATACAGACTAGGCATACCGCATCGTTCGAATGTGGGCTGGAATGTCTTTTTCTTTTTCTAATCTTTCACGGGTGTGAGGAGAGTTAGGTCAAGGTTTTGGTAGGGGTCGATTTTCCGCTTCCAGTTCTTTCCGATCACCGTGGTCGAGTCATATTCTTCGATAATGCAAGGCCCTCTGCTGCATACGCCCGGGAATAGTTTTTCTCGGTCGTAGACTGGGACCTTCTGCCAGCTTCCTAGAAGCGACATCTTCCTCGATCCGGTGGGATTGGGGGGCCTTGCAGATTTGAGCCGCTTCTTGGCGAGTTTGGCTTTGGGCATGGGAATGACTGCTCGAATCCGGGCGTTTACTGCTTCAACAGCATCTTTTGATGAGTACCCGTAAAGGTTCTTGTGCTCTCGACCGAACAGTCGTTCTAGGTTAGTGCTCTTCTTGTAGGGCAGTGTTATTTCGTAGGCTTGACCCTGATATCGCAGGTCAACGTGTTCTACTGTCTGATAGCTTGTGAACCCTTCTTCTTTCAGTGATTTTCTTGCTTGTTCTCTAAGCTGTATGAAAGTTGGCTCGACGTTGATCGCTGATTGTCCGATTATGGGTTGAATGAATGTTCTGGACACTTCTGCTGTGAGCAGGCCGAACGCCGAAAACAGACCAGGGTGCATGGGTATGATTATTCTCTTGATCTCGAGTTCTTCTGCTAAATCGCAGGCGTGTAGAGGTCCAGCGCCTCCGAACGCGACTAGGGAATACTCCCTGGGGTCTCGGCCGCGTTCAACGCTTACGAGTCTGAGTGCTTTACTCATGTTGCTATTGACTAATCTGAGAATCAGATCTGAGGTCCTCTCGATCGAGGTTCCGAGTCTATGGCTGAGCTTTCCGATGGCCCTAACTGCTAGATGTTTGCGTAGTTTGAGTTGTCCGCCTAATAGGTTGGATGGGTTGATTCTTCCAGCGACGATGTTCGCGTCTGTTACGGTTGCTTGTGTGCCGCCTTTGTCGTATGCTGCAGGTCCAGGGTCTGCTCCCGCGCTCTCGGGTCCCACCTTGAGGTTCCCGGTCTCGTCTATCCAGGCGATCGTTCCGCCCCCGGCACTTACCTCTGCGAGGTCGATGAAGGGTTGTCTTACTGGGTAGCCGCTACCCTTGATTGATCTTCCATGGTAGGTTCTTCCAGCCGCTTCGAACTCGTAGGCGAGGTCGGCCTTCCCGCTGACGATCGCGCCAGCCTTTGCTGTTGTCCCGCCCATATCGAACGTAATGGCCTTCGTGAGCCTGAGCCTGAGATGTTTGGCGAGATTTCTTGAGGATAGGACTCCTGCTGCAGGACCGGATTCTATTATCGAGATCGGGTGTTTGCCGGCTTGGGCCGTGGTGCTGGCTGTTCCGTCAGAGTTCATGACATAGACCGGAGATCCTATACCGATCTGTTCAAGCCTTCTCTTTAGTCGCTGCAGGTATTGCGATACTGAGGGCGCGAGTGAGGCGTTGACGACAGTTGTGCTAGTCCTCTCATATTCCCTGTATTGAGGGTCAATTCTGCTTGACAGGTCGATATGTCCTTTGAAGCCTGAATGTCTCAAAATTTTTTCAGCTTTTATCTCATCTGCCGGATTGACGTAGGAGTTGAGAAATGAGATCGCGACTGACTCTATTCCTCTTTCAATAATTGCTCTAGAAACTGTTCGCAGATCGTTTTCCGCCAGTGGCGTCAGACTTGACCCATTGACGAGTCTTCTCCCCTTGACCGTGAACCGGTTTTTCCTTTTGACGAGCTGGTCGGGCCTCTTCGTGTTAAGATTGTAGATTTCGGGTCTTCTCTGTCGTCCAATCTCCAAGACATCTCTGAACCCCTCGTTGGTAATCAAAGCGGTTTCTGCCAGCCCGTTGTTGGTCGCAATGGTCGTCGCATGAGAAATCAGCGCAAATTGTCCCGTTCTATTCTGATACCGCTCTAGCGCTTCAAGGATTGCTGATTCTGGATGTTTGAGATTCGTCGGGACTTTGAGAACCTCAGGGCTCTTCCTCGACTTCTCATCAAAGATCACAACGTCTGTGAATGTCCCGCCGACATCGGTACCCACAAACAACATTAGAGCGATGCCTCACAGTTCAAAGTCCAAACCATATCCTGCGGTTCTTCAGGGGCCTTTAGCCCGAGGGGACGGTGATCTTTCATTGACAGCCTTCACCCAGGCTCTCAACTGTTTGGTACAATTAAGAAAATGAGTTGGCTCATTGGCTAGGTAGGTCATAGGTTCCCACAGAGGAGTGTCGAGCTCATTGAGCAAGTCGGGAGAGGCTGATAGGAAATTAGGAATGGGCATGGTCGCTGATCTTGACAGTCTCTGGGATTATGAGCATCCGGGTCCGACTGAGAAGAAGTTTCGCGAGCTTCTCCCAGCCGCGTTAGACTCGCTCGACATCTCGTATCTGGCGGAGCTTCTGACACAGATTGCGAGGGCGGAGGCCATGCAGAAGAAATTCTCGGAGGCTCAGAAGACTCTCGATAGGGTCGAGAAGGCTCTGCCTAAGGCTGATCAGAGGGTGAGCGTCCGATATGTGTTGGAGCGGGGAAGAGTTCTCAGTCTGTCGGGGAAACCACGAGAGGCTCAGCCGCGTCTACGAGAAGCGTTCAATCTTGCACTGATGCTGAAGATGGACCTGCATGCTATTGACGCGGCTCGCATGATGGCTATCGCGGAGCCCGAGAAAGCGTTAGAGTGGAATATGAAAGCGTTGGATCTTGCCGAAAAGTCGGCGGATGCGAGAGCGAACAAGGCGAAAGGCCTCCTATACAGCAGCATCGGTTGGAACCGCTTCGAACGGAAAGAATACCAAGAAGCGTTGTTCATGTTCCAGAAGGCACTGCAATTTACCGATCAGCTTGGTGATCCGGTTAAGGTGAGAACGGCGAAATGGCCTGTTGCTAAAGTTCTCCGAGTCATCGAGCACACTGAGGAGGCTCTGGATATGCAGAGAAAACTCTTCGAAGAGTACCAAGAAGAAGGAAAAAGGAACGGGTACGTCTATGAGGAGATCGCCGAATGCCTACTGGTCATGGGACAGGTACAGGAGGCTGAAGGATGGTTCGCTGCCGCCTACGCAGAACTTTCAAAGGACCCACGAATATCCCGCGAGCAAAATCGACTGAACCGGCTCAAAGAGCTAGGAGCAGTCGGCAAGCCAAGGCCCACTCCCGCCTAGGAAGCGAGATTTGTGACCGAGTCACCCGGTCGAAGAGATCGTCCAAGTCCTGCCGGCAACTCACTCTTGATTTTGCTTTCCATTTATGATTAGTCGCGTGAGGACATGTTCTAGACGCTATCGATAAACGAAAGTGCTACAAGTGCGATCTGAGATGATACAAAGCATATGTCCAAGGATGTAGCCAACGACCAGCCATCGTCGACGGCCACGATAAGACGTAATCCGCACAGATTCTTGGTTGCTATTGAGTTCATAGATCTACAGAACGCTGGATGGCCTGAAGGACCTAACCAGAAAGATCTGAAGTTGATAGTGATCGGTGGTCAAGGAGACCAAGGCCGAATTGAGGGACTGGAGTTTGGTGTAGGCCAGCTCAACCTGATCCGTCAGGCTCTAGCTAAGCTTCAGTAACATAACGCGGGCTATGTCTGCCTTTTAATGGCATGTTGGCTTTAGCGAACCTTGACTTCGTGTGTTTTTGCTATGAAACCGTTCTTCTTGTGGGTGCCATCGCAGAAAGGCATGAGGGTGGAGCCTCCGCATCGGCACCAAGCCTGAACAACCTTCCCCTCGACTATTACCAGATTGGGACCATTCTCGGTCGACCTTATCACAACATCAGACATACTGACCCTATCACCTCTCTTCCAACGTAGTCAGGTTAGCTTCTCGACCCGTGTTAGGACTATGATCTGCTCCCCGTGTACTAGATTGTTCTCGTAGAACTTACCAAGCACGCGAAGAATTGCGCCTACCACGAGGTCTTCTACGCCTCCCATTACCAAACGGCTCGCAACGGTCCATTCAACCTCGATTAGCTGCGATGTTTCCCTGAGGACCCTAGAAGCTCCCGTCACACCAGGCTCGACGAATATCCCGCCCAGGACATGTTCTCTCGGTAGATCCCTAACCGACAGAAACAGATCTACGTCGGTGTTTGGCGCGATGCTCTCCAGCTGTTTCAGAGTAGATACTTCGACAAATGACCGCTTGGGAGGCGCCTGAGGTGGGCTCGTGCTCTGTTTCTCTGAACCTATTGCCTGTGGCAAAGTTGCTGCTGCAGGGGACTCGAGTGGTCTTAGAGGTCTGTCCTGATCGTACCTTAGACCAAATTGTAAGGCTGTTTGTGCTTTGGCCAGTTCTTCGCCTAGGTAGCCAGCGTGGCTGAGCTGAGTAATTAGGCCATCACGGAGAAGACCTAGCAGCATGGAAGTTGCTCCTCTTCCACGCATCTCATGAGCAGGCGTGTGATCAGGCAGATAATGTCGTAAGATGATCTCTTTCTGATCGGGATCGATGCTGATCACGAAGTATCCCTTCGGGTCGTATATCAGCGGCTCACGCTGACCCCCCGGCCGAATACTGGTGAAGGCCTCTCCAGCGGCTATTCTTGATGTTGAGGTCTTGTCCGTTTTGAACGGTCCCGGGTCACGAGCAGAGAGACTCTTGACACGCTCCTCGAGAGCTTGAAGATCCTCTTCGCCGGTCCAATCGAGGACTTCAACCTGTTTACGGAATTGGTCAACTAGGTCGGGAGCAATTGTTGGTAGAACCGGCTCGTAGCCCGCCGCACCGATGATCCGCTTTGCATCGTCAACTCCATTCTCGGCGAGCGCTACCAAAGACTGCCCCGGTTGGAAGAGAGCCGACTCTCTTCCACAGATGAGAAGGAAACGGATGGATGGGTTTGTTGTCACATTGAGTATGATTCTCGTAATTCCAAGATTGGCTGTATAGACCATGCCTGCGATGGCCACTCCAGGAAGGCCTGCGAGTGGGTCCATCAACCGTTCAGATGTTAGGGCACAGACGGCGACGGGAGCCTTTGGATCTCCGACCTTGTACGTGCCCGCGACTACAGGCCACGATGAACCCGTCGAGCTCATGTCTTGCGGAAATGCGCAGTCAATATAAGAACGGGAAAGATACCAAGAGTATACTAGGTGCAAGAAATGGGGTTCCAAGTAGATACGAAACAGAAGCAGAGGATCTCACGAGGGTCGAAGCAGTGCCCGGTCGGAATAGATCTGGCAACCCTGGGAAGAAAATGGACTGTTCATATTATTGAAAGCATAGGAGTCCAGCACATCGACCGTTTCAATCAGATTCTCCGCAGTCTCCCAGGTTTGACGCCGCGCGTCCTCATCATGAGGCTAAATGAGCTTGAGGAGAGCGGTCTCATCACACCCATCATTATTCAAAAAAGTCCGAAGCTTGTAAGCTGGACCCTCACCGAGAAGGGGCAAGACACGCTTCCTATACTCGAAGGCTACTTTTCATTCACGAAAAAATGGCATCCAAACGCGACCTTGAAGAATCACCGCACAGATTCGGTGAAACGGCCGAGTCTTCTCGAACTGGTCGAAGAACGGAAACAAGAATTGGTTTGGCTAGAAATCTAGGACTGGAAACTCTCAACCGATGGTGATAGGGCTCACCGTTTCTGCTTCTGGACTCTTACCTAGGGTCAGAGCTGGGTCTCTTTGAGTTCTTTTGTGAGTTGGTTGACTGTTGTAATTCGTGCGAACCGGCGTCGTAGGGCGTACTCTGTGCGTTCACGTATTGCGTCGACTCCGAGTTCTTCGCCCGGCTTGTCCCAGTTTGGGATTGGGAAAGTCATTGTTGCTTCGGTCACAAAGTCTACCGCGTAGCCTAGGTCAGCCGCGATCCTCGCGGTTGTTTCGCAGCACTGTTCCATCTGTATGCCTGCGATGCTGACGCGTCTCACACCTTTCTCGAGAAGGTATGGTTGCAATGAGGTGCTCGTGAAGCAATTGCGCGTGTTCTTGACCATCACAGGCTCATCGGCCCGGGGTTTGAGAAAGTCCATCAGTTTGAATGATGGACTGTCTCTAGCGAAACCCTCATCCTTGTCGGTATGTAAGAAGAAAACGACCGGTAAATGCGCGGTCCGATATGCTTTGACAAGCTCGGTGACGTTCTTTTCGAAAGCCGGATTGCTGCGTCGCTCCCAACGGGCACCGAGCTTGAACGAATCCTGTGCGTCGATTACTAGCAGTGCTGACTGCGAAACAGGGACCTTGTCAGAGTCCAGCATGGCTACTCCAAGTGTGGAGTTAGCAATTCAACATTGCGTTAAGGCGCGGTTCTGCCGTTGACAGTCTGCGTCTCTTCAAGCTCTCTTCTCTTAGAGACTGGTGAGTTCTTCGTGTGTAAATAGGAAAATCTGATATTACCGAAGGGTGCGTTTTTTGCAGCGTCTTGAAGCCCGCACGGATAATTGCGAACCTAGTCGGACTAATGCTCTTCTTCCAAGTGATTCTAGGAGGCAGTGCTGTCTTCGGGTACATCAACGTCCAGTATCATTTGGAATGGGGAGTTGTGACGTTCGGAGTTCTCATCATAGCGACAGTTTATGCTGCGATGGAGCTCGGTTCGAAGTCAACTCTGTTCAGAACCGGGATAGCAGCGATAGCTGACTACGTCGTACAGATAATCCTAGGATTCATCGCTCTTGGAACAAACAGTGGTGTCGTCATTGTGGTTCATCTTGCAAACGCGTTTGTACTCGGAGTTCTTGTTACTTATCTGATCACCTTCGCCGATAGCGCCGAAAAGGCATCGACATCGCTCCATCCACAGCCTCCTACTGGATCGCCGGGAACAATGCGGGCTCTATCCCGCGGCAAGTAGAATCCCAATGACTTCACCGCTATCCCGGTTAATGCTCACCGGTTGGTTTCTAGGTTGGCCCACCATGCTCGAAAGTTTTCTACTGTCGCTTCTGGCGCATCTTCAAATGTGAAGTGCTTGACGCCCGGGAGGAGATATGTGCTGTGACGAGGAATCTCAGCGGGTTCGCGGGCGGCTTCCTCGCGAAAGGTTTTCACGTCGGATCCGTGGACGACTATGCCTTCAGAAATCTCGGCGCATGCTGAGTATGCTCCTCCTAACAGGTTCCGCAGTTTTCGGTTCCGGAATCGCCACGATTTTCTTGCGTCGCTCTTGGTCAAGAGATCGGTACGCGTCGAGATATCATCTAGCCAGCGAGGATTAAGCATCGCCGAGGCGTACTGGCTGAGACTTTACAGCTGCATAGGAGATGCTGAGCTTGTCGGCAGAGGCATGCCGTGGTTTTCCGAAGCCTAAAGCTTCAAAGGTTCTTAGGCAACGTTTCGCACTGGGCGAGTGTTACAGCTGTCTGCACACTATTCGAGATAGATTTCTATATACTTTGTAGCTTGGTGGCGTGTGGTTGAAGTGCACACTTTTGGTGGCACTAGTGTGAGGAGAGCAACTTAGCGGCTTAACCTTCAACAGTTGTAGACACGCCGCTCAAATATTCGCTCCTCCAAGTGGGCGTTAGTTCAACGCTAATGACTATCGTATCTGTGATTCATGCGACCCTGGAGGGATTCCACTGACACGTGCAGGCCCGAAGTTCTTCAAAGGGCCTTCCCTTGGATTCCTTGCTCTCGCCTGGAGAGATGTATCAAGGCAGCTTCGGCTCTTGAGAAACAAACGCGCGACTCTCATCCTTTCATCGGTTCTTCTAGCGCTGACGTTGAGCCTGAGCATCACCAGCATCCCGCACATAGCAAAGCCAGCCCGTGCCGCGCAAGCTGCCCCTCCGTCCGGCACATATTTTGATCATATCGTGGTTGTGATTATGGAGGATCATGGAATCTATGATGTCTGTGGTGATAGTCCTCCTCCGTGTCTTACGGCCATGGGTGCTACGTACATGGCCGGTCTGGCTAACAGCTACGCTATTGGCTCGCAGTATCTGGGTGTGACTCACTATAGCCAGGCTGACTATATCGCGATGATGGGGGGAACGACGGATAACTGCAGCTCTACGGGCTGTCCCTGGCCGTTCAGCGGACCAAATCTCGTTGATAGGCTTGAGTCGGCCGGGTTGACCTGGAAGGGCTACATGGAGGACCAGGGGATGTCGAGTGGCTGTGACTCGACGTATCATCAGCCGTATACTCCCGAGCATAACCCATTCGTAGCCTTCAGCGACATTGTTAACAGTCCTACGCGTTGCTCGAACATTGTTCTCGCCAACCCCAGCAGTTGTTCTGTGACTGACTGTATGCTCATCAATGATCTCAGCTCTGCTTCTGCTCCGAGCTTCATGTGGCTCACGCCCAACAACTGCGACAACATGCACGGCTTCACTGGCACCTGTCCTTCTTCCGTCTCGTTTGGCGATGGTTATCTCAAAAGTCTCATCCCAAACATCCTGAGTAGTACAACTTTCACAACACAGAGGTCTGCGCTGTTCGTTGTATTCGACGAGGGTAACGGCTTCTGTCCTCTCAACAGGAGCAGTGAGGACTGTGTCTATGCTGTCTGGGCAGGCCGATTGGCTAAAGCTAGCTTTGGAACGACAAATCTCTACAACCACTATTCGTGGACCCGAACAGTCGAAGTAAACTGGAACTTGCCGAGTCTAACCTCCAACGACGGGTCAGCTACACCCATGACCGAATTCTTCGGAAATCCGCTCTCGACGACTTTCACCTATAGTCCATCTTCGCCCCAAGTGGGCCAGCAGATCACGTTCACCGCCTCGGCTAGTGGCGGGACGACTCCCTATAGTTTCAGTTGGAGTTTCGGTGACGGGTCCACGGGGACGGGGTCGTCTGCCACACACGCTTACTCATCAGCAGGAAGCTTCACCGTGATTCTGACCGTTAAGGATAGCAGTTCACCGCAACAGACGGCAACATCCCAACAGTCTGTGATCGTGTCCAGTCCACCTCCTCCTCTGACTACAAGTTTCACTTACAGTCCTTCTTCGCCTCAGACTGGACAGCGGGTCACATTCACAGCTAGCGCTAGTGGTGGGACAGGTCCTTACACGTTCGGCTGGTCGTTTGGTGACGGTTCAACTGGTTCTGGTTATTCTGTAACTCACACTTTTTCGTTAGCGGGAACGTACGCGGTTGTTCTGACAGTCAAGGATAGTAGCTCGCCACAGCAGACTGTGTTATCTCAGCAGTCCGTTACAGTTTCTAGCCCACCTCCGGCGTTGACAGCCAGCTTTACTTTCAGTCCATCTTCCCCGCAGGTTGAACAGCTGGTTTCGTTCAGCAGCTCAGCCTCAGGAGGGACCTCACCGTACAGCTACTCTTGGAGCTTCGGTGATGGATCTACTGGAACAGGATCGTCTGTGACACGCACGTACTCATCGGCGGGAAGTTTTACCGTTACTCTGACCGTCAAGGACAGCGGTTCGCCGCAGCAGACGGTTACGTCCCAGCAGACAGTCTCGGTAACCAGTCCGCCTTCTCCTCTAACGGCGAGCTTCACGTTCAGTCCAAGCTCACCTCAGGCCGGACAGCAGGTATCGTTCACTGGCTCTGCTAGTGGTGGAACATCGCCCTACAGTTACGGTTGGAGTTTCGGTGATGGGTTGACTGGTTCCGGTTCTTCAGTGACTCACACATACTTGTCAGCGGGAACCTACACTATTGTTCTGAATGTGAAGGATGGCAGTTCGCCTCAGCAGACTGCGACCTCCCAACAGTCCATCACCGTCACGAGTCCACCTCCTGCACTCACGGCGAGCTTCACGTATGATCTGTCCTCTCCTCAAGTAGGAGAGATCGTTTCGTTCAACGGCTCCGCTTCCGGAGGAGTCTCGCCCTACAGCTATTCTTGGAGTTTCGGTGACGGAATCACAGGTACAGGCTCGTCTGTAACCCATGCCTATGCCTCAGCAGGATCATTCATGGTTGTATTAACAGTCAAGGATAGCGGCTCGCCTCAGCAAACTACGACATCTCAACAATCCATAACCATCTCAACCTCGCCTCTTGCTCTGACAGCCAACTTCTCCTACAGTCCCTCCTCGCCGCAGGCAGGACAACAGGTCAACTTCACGGCCAGCGACAGCGGTGGGACGACTCCCTATGCTCTCAGCTGGTCATTCGGAGACGGATCAACAGGAACAGGCTCCTCAGTAACGCACACGTACTCGTCGGCAGGATCGTACACCGTCACTCTGACAGTCAAGGACAGCAGTTCACCACAGCAGACAGCAACTTCTCAGAAAACCGTCACGGTAACGAGTGCACCACCTTCTCTGTCGGCTAGCTTCTCGTTCAGCCCGTCCTCACCCCAGGCTGGACAACAGGTTACGTTCACAGCGAGCGCAAGTGGAGGTACAGTTCCCTATGCGTACAGCTGGAGCTTTGGCGATGGATCGAGCGAAACAGGCGCGTCTATGACTCACACCTACACTGCGGCCGGAACGTTTAACGTAGTTTTGACTGTCAACGACAGTGGATCGCCCCAACAGACTACGTCGTCCCAGCAATCGATTACTGTTTCGAGCCCTCCTCCAGCTTTGGCAGCCAGCTTCACTTATAGTCCATCCTCCCCTCAGGCGGGACAGTCCGTTTCGTTCACCGGCTCTGCCTCTGGAGGAACCTCGCCCTACAGCTACTCCTGGAACTTCGGCGATGGATCCACTGGAGCAGGCTCGTCTGCAAGCCACACTTACTCCTCAGCCGGATCGTTCACAGTCACACTAACTGTCAAAGATAATGGCTCGCCTCAACAAACAGCGACATCCCAGCAGACCATTACTATCTCCAGTCCGCCTCCTCCTCCACTTAGCGCGAGCTTCGCATACAGTCCATCATCACCCCAGACTGGACAGCAAGTCTCGTTCAGCGCATCGGCCAGTGGTGGGACGAGTCCGTATAGTTTCAACTGGAATTTCGGCGATGGATCAACAGGCACAGGCTCTTCCGTAACTCACACATACTCATCCGCGGGAACCTTGACTGTAACTCTAACGGCGAAAGATAGTGGGTCCCCTCAGCAGACTACATCCTCCCAGCAGTCGATCACTGTTTCCGCCCCGCCTCCGCCTCTGAGCGCCAGTTTCAGTTACAGCCCATCTTCGCCTCAAACAGGGCAACAAGTGACATTCACAGCTTCTGCCAGCGGTGGGACTAGTCCCTATAGTTTCAACTGGAATTTCGGTGACGGATCAACAGGTTCAGGCTCTCCGGTAACTCACACGTACTCGTCAGCTGGATCATACACGGTTACACTGACAGCAAAGTACAGCGGCTCACCGCAGCAGACAGCAACTTCTCAGAAAACAGTCACTGTCACGAGCCCACCGCCTCCACTGTCGGCGAGCTTCACTTTCAGCCCATCCTCGCCTAACTCTGGACAATCCGTCTCCTTCACAGCGTCCGCCTCGGGAGGGACCTCACCGTACAGCTACTCCTGGAGCTTCGGCGACGGAGGAATAGCCTCAGGAAGCTCCCCCAATCACACGTACCAGTCAAGCGGCACCTACACCGTGGCCTTGACGGTCACCGATTCGGCAGGACAAGTCGCGAAATCATCCCAGACAATAACAGTCAACGCAAAGCTATCCGCCAGCTTCACGTACAGCCCGTCCACCCCGCTACCACTTATTGCGGTAACGTTTGATGCCAGCGCAAGTGGAGGCACCCAGCCCTACAGTTACAGCTGGGACTTCGGAGATGGGTCAACTGGCAGTGGACAATCGGTAAGCCACTCATACCTGTTGCCTGGATCATACACAGTTACCCTGACGGTGACTGACGCGAACGGTCAGAGCGTCACAACCTCGCAGACCATCACCGTTCTAACCAGCCTTGTCTAGAATCTCAGAGGGGGGCGAGTGGAGAACATCGATGAAGAAGAGATCGTTGTCCAACCTGGGTGTTTTCTCTCTCTGCTGTCTCTGAAACCTGCTCCTGCTATTCGTCGTCAGTCTCCTCCTCTGGTTCCTCGTCGTCGTCTTCCTCTTCGTCCTCTCTCCCGTTAGCTTCGTCGTCCTCTGAACTCATTCTTTGACTCATCCATCTCTCCATTTCTTATCCGGACATAGTGTCCTCTGGTTCTGTGTCTGATGAGCTCTTCAATCCTTTCTGCCACTCGTGGGCCCTTTCAACCAGTCTGGTGAGTAAGAATTCATCCTCTCGAGAGAGTTGTTCGTCGTGTTCCACTTTTCCTTTGATCTTTTGGAGCTTCGACTCTTCTTCTTCAAGCGGGATCTTTGAGTCTTCTATGATCCTGATTAGCATGTGGGGTCGAATCCTCTCCGACATCCCCCCGCTCTTCTGCATCCCTGGCTTCTCCCGAGACCCAGTCATTTATGACGCTAATTCTTAGCCCTTCAATGCTCGAAGAGCGTTCAACGTGATCCATGGGTTAGAGCGTCCTACTTCGCCGAGGCTCGTGTAGATCGCTGGAGTCTCTGCAACATTTCCACCTTTAGTGTAGACCTCAGCTGGATCAAGCTTCTCGTCTCTGACCTGCCCCCAATGACCTGTTGCAGGGTCTTTCACAAAATTTCGTCTCAAAGCATGGACATACGATGCTTCCCTCTTCGAAAGTAACAGTTCTCGCGCATCAACCATCCGCTCGTCGCCACCGTATCCAAGCTTGGTCAAGATCCTCAATCCATGGAGAATATCGTAGAAGTAGAACATTGGAAAATGCAGCTGGGTCCACTCTGGCCGAACGACTTTCCCTGTCTTGTCACTCTTGTAGAGCCGATGGAGCAACATGAACTCTGCAGCCCGTTCCACAGCCTCGCGTCCTCCTCGCGGCCATTTCTGCCGGTCGAGCGTTGAGAAGGCCCACAACGGCTCGATTGTGGACATGAAAGAACTATGATGAACTGCTTCTCCGTTCCTGTAATCCTCAGTCTCGCAGTTCCAGCCACCATCGTCGCGTTGATACTGAACTAACCACTCAAACATTTCATGAACCCTGCGATCGTCGCCATATCCAAACGCTACAAGGGTCCGCGCCATGTTTCCTGTTACGCATGGCTCCCAGACCGCGCGCCAGCCTCGCAGATCGTCGTCAGGATATTTCGGCTGGGGCCAAGGCCGGTCCTGCGCATCCATGACTTTCAAAAAGTACTCGCATGATTTCCGGATCGAAGGATGCGAGCCAGGCACACCAATCTCCCCTAGCAGTATCAACGGCCAGACGGTTGCCGTCCATTTCGGCCAGTAGACGTCTTCTCCAAATCCCCAGTATCCGTCAGAGTGTTGTTCCCTCAGATACTCAGCTACAGGGGTCCAAGACGCGATGTGCTCTCCAGCCTGCACGATTTCGTCGTCATTTTCTGGCTCGCCGAGAATGTCCCTAAGGGTCCAGTACCGAACCGCAGGGTTCTTGCTGTCCAACAACCATTCCACGGCTTTGTGCTGCTTCGCAACTTCGACAACGGATGTCAACCAGTAAACCTCAGATATCTGGCGACACGTGTACCTGGTTGATTAAGTGTGACCCATCCTCCCACGAGGTGTGACTGGGCGACCCTCAGCAACAATCTATTGATGATTCAGTATCATGACAAGGAATGGGGCGTCCCGGTGCACGATGACAGGGTGCTTTTCGAGTTTCTCACGCTGGAGGGTGCGCAGGCAGGACTCACGTGGCAGACGGTCCTGAACAAACGTGAAAACTACCGCAGAGCATTTCATGAATTTGACCCCACAAAAATTGCTCGTTACGAGAACAAAGATGTGAAACGTCTACTTAGCGACCCTGGCATCATACGTAACCGTCTCAAAATCGAAGCGACAATCACAAACGCTAAACAATTCCTGACAACACGGAAGGAATTCGACTCATTCGACAAGTACGTATGGAGGTTTGTCGGCGGCAAACCAACCAAACACAAATTCGACTCACTTAGCCAGATTCCTGCGACCACAAGAGAATCCGACGCGATGAGCAAGGAGCTACGCAAGAGAGGCTTCAGGTTTGTCGGCCCAACTATCTGCTATGCGTTCATGCAGGCTGTTGGCATGGTGAACGACCATACGATGAAATGCTTCCGGTACGACATGGTCTAGAAAACTAAACATGTCCGATGATCGCCGGCAAGCGTGAACTCCTGTTAGTCCCCTGCAAAACGCCCTGGAATCGCCTTAGAATCAGAAACCCGTCCATCGTCATGTCAATCCTCTACAGTCGGTGACGCCTCGCCAACCGTCCGGCCTAACATCTCTCAGTAAAATCTCGAACGGTCTAGAATTCTAGATTATTTTGTAATCGGCTGGTCATCGCGTGACAGAATCCCAGCGAAATACTGGAGGACCCAGAGGATTCATTTCTCGAAAAAAAATTCTCACACTAGCGCAAAATCTTTTCGATGCCCGGGGGCCTACTCGAGTCTCGCGACGCAGGCGACAATCGATGGGTGGCGTGTCGGCCGTAACCCACCTTCTGTTCGTAGCAGCATCTGTCTAATCGGGGAACCCGCGCCTCAGGCGGAGTTCACAGGCGTCTACATCCCCTTTCACAGCGCAATGGGGGCCCGTTTCATCCCGCGTCCGGCCCTCCATCCGGGACGCCCGGGAGAACATCCCATCATCGTCACACGGTACCGGGACGGGTATCGTTTCTGCGCTCCCACACAGGCTCTCGCCTGACACGTTAGGTGTTACGCTTCCGCCTTGTGGGTGGAGTTTCCTCGAGACCATCACTGGTCCCGTGACTGCTCACCGACTCGCCACCCCGAATCTAGGAAGATAATCGAACTATTAGACTATTCAGACTCGTCTAGCCAGGAAGAATCTCGCGAATCTTCAGCTCAACCTTCACCGAATCCTCCTCTGACTCAAACTTGAAAGTAAGCCAGCCGAAATCCAAGAAACCAGAGTTCACCTTGAGGGTGACAGGATCAATACGCTGCACTTCTTTCGGTCTGAAAATCGTGCGAGTATTCGGGGGCCCAGTGGTGGGATAGGTAATGATGATCTTGCCATTATCAAAACCCACAGCGGCCTTCCCTCCGCCGGGCTGAATCAGCATCCGCTGATGAACAAGGACCGGGACCTGACCATCAAAACCCGAGCCTGACATCCAGCGCCAATCAATAACGAGTAGCCGCTTCATAATAACTAGTCCAACGAAGAGCCAAAAAAACGTGATTGATGCTATGTAGATTCCGCCTCAGTCTCTGATATCGCTCCGAACGTGGACCCCACCAGGGACCAGCACCTTGGGCGATTGGGGACCGCGGGCTGAACGTCTCGACCGAAGTCTCGACGCGTACACCCCGGTTCCATCAACCCCATCTTCTATGGGAGCCCTCGTCCAGTCCGAAACCACTGTCGCCAGTGGTCCAATGATGGACTAGAATGGTTGCCTATTTTCGGGAGAGGTTTCAGGCTTAGATGCTTTCAGCCCTTATCCTCGATAGCGTGGCTGCCCGGCAGTGCCTTGTCAGACAACCGGTAAACTAGAGGCTACGATACCCCGTTCCTCTCGTACTAGGGGCGCCTTCCCCTCAGGCAACCAGCACACCCAGCAGGTAGAGTCCGACCTGTCTCGCGACGGTCTAAACCCATCTCGCATTCCCCTTTGATCGCCGAACAGGCGCGCCCTTGGGTTCTGCTGCGAACCCAGGATGGGAAGGGACGACGACGGAGAACCAATCCTCCTCGTCGATGAGGACTCTCGGAGGAGACGAGCCAATTACTCCCGGGGTAATTTTTCTGTCACCTCGAGCCCCCAGCAAAGGGGACATCAAGGATCGCTAGACCAGGCTTTCGCCTCTGGATCCCTTGCCGTTGAGGATCCAGTCAGCCCGACTTTTGCTCTTGCACTCTACTCCGGGGTTCTGTCCCGGATGAGTCGAGCTTTGGGCCCCCTCGATATTCTTTCGAGGGGGTGCCGCCCCAGCCGAACTGCCTACTTGCTGTTGTTCCAGAGCAAACTCTGGTGAGAGATGTAATCGCAGATAGGTGGTGTTACATTGGCGCCTCCACCGGGACCCGAAGACCCCGGCCTCGACGGCTCCCACCTACACTCTGTACCCGCAATCACATCCCAGCGACAAGCTGCAGTAAAACTCCACGGGGACTTCTCGCCCCGCTGGGTGTCCCTGGACTGTTCGTCCAGGTAAAGTGGGTTCACCGGGCCGTAGGCGGGGACAGCGGGGAGGTCATTGGTCCATTCATGCACGTCGGAACTTACCCGACAAGGCATTTGGCTACCTTAAGAGAGTCAGAGTTACTCCCGGCGTTTAGCGGTCCTTCGCCCGGTTGAACCCAGGTTTGAGATACCGCCACTGGCCAGGACTCAAAGGCCGTTTACACGCTTTCGCGCTTGCGGCCTCCTATGTTTTTAGTAAACAGTCGCCTCCCCCTTGTTACTGCGACCTAAACCCCCAGCAGAGCTAGGAGTTCAGGCACCCCTTTTCCCGAAGTTACGGGGCTAATTTGCCGAGTTCCCTCGCCTACGTTACACCCGATACGTCTTAGGCTTCTCACCTAGGGGCACCTGTGTCGGATCTTGGTACGGACAGGGAGGATCCATCCCCTGATCTTTTTCCTTGGCTCCTGGAATCAGCTGAACCCCCCTAAGACGGGGGGCCATTCCCATTTTCGCCTGGTTCTCACCGTTACGGTACTCCCCAGGCTTCAATGGTTAGATGAGACGACAGTCTCGCTCAGCCTATCCGGAAGCGTCAGATCAAGAGCTTGCGTTGCCGCGTGTACCTCCCTGGTACCGGAATCTTAACCGGTTTCCCTTTCGACAGATCCGGTTAAGGTCTGTCTTAGGACCGACTTACCCCCGGCTGACGACGCATTGCCGGGGAACCCTGGCCCCTTCGACGGAGAGGATTCTCACCTCTCTATGGCTGTTACTACCACCGGGATCTGCAACAGCGGACGGTCCACTGGACCTCACGGCCCAGCTTCCACCCGAACGCTGCGCCCGCCTACCGCCACGGATGTGATTCCGTGACCCTGGGTATCGGCGCCTGGCTTAGCCCCGTATATTTTCGGCGCCCCCAACCTCGGCCGGTCAGCTGTTACGCACTGCTTGGAGGATGGCTGCTTCTAAGCCTACCTTCCAGCTGTCTCGGGTTGAGGACGGCTTTCTATTTCTACACTTAGCCAGGACTTTGGGGCCTTAACCCAAGCCTGGGTTGTTCCCCTCGCGGCCATGGACCTTACGCCCACGGCCCGTCTCCGGCCATCTACAGCGCTGATGGATTCGAAGTTTGAATGGAGAGTGGATCCTTTCGAATCCTTGTTCCCCAATCAGGACTCTACCCCACCAGCAACCTCCGGCCGGGCTATCCTGAGAGATATTTCGGCGGGAACTAGCGATCACCGAGTTAGATTGGTCTTTTGCCCCTAGCCCCAAGTTATTGGAGTGAGTTGCACGTCAACACCCATTCGGACCTCCACCGGGCTTTCACCCGGCTTCATCCTACTCAGGGCTAGATCACTCGGTTTCTAGTGTCATCCATGTGATTCCAGGCCCTTTCAGACCTCGTCCCTCACGCTTCATCAGAATCCGCGTTATGGACTGTTGGTTTCCCTGCGGCTCCGAGCCTTTACGCTCTTAGCCTCACCACATAGATGAACTCCCCGGCCCATGGTACTAAACGGATCGTACGATCCTAGTCCCCTCCCTTCGTAATGCCGCGTTACCACGGCCTCCTTCAGGGAGGATCTACCCTTGCGGACCGTACACGTCTGTGACCACCTGATTTCAGGCACTTTTGACTCCCCTTCCGGGGTACTTTTCAGCTTTCCCTCGCGGTACTAGTGCGCTATCGGTCTTGGGACGTCTTTAGTCTTGGAAGTTGCTTACTCCCAGATTCACGCGCCCATGTCGGGGCGCGGTACTCAGGGACTCCAGCCCTAATCCTGTTGCCTTAAGTCTAGGGGGCTATCACCCTCTACGGCAGGCCGTTCCAGGCCATTTCGATTTCAGCAACGAGGAAGCGGCCGGGCCCTACAACACTACATCCCCCAACAGTTTCCTGTCAGGGTTCGGTTTGGACTGTTCCCATTTCGCTCGCCGCTAATCTGGGAATCTCAATTGATTTCTCCTCCACCGCCTACTTGGATGCTTCCGTTCGGCGGGTTCCCCCTCCCATATGGGAGTACCCCAGGTATCACCCGGGGTGGGAAGTCCCATTCGGGAATCTCCGGATCGAAGGCTGCGTGCGCCTACCCGGAGCTTATCGCAGCTTGCCACGCCCTTCGTCAGCGCCCAAGCCGAGCCATCCGTCAGGTGGCGTATCATGCCGAGCCCTTTAGGAACCCACGTTCGATTCGCGTCAAATTTCTGAGGCTTCCTCTACATAGCACTTCATCGTGGACCCTGGACTTGTCCAGGGTCTCACTCTCGCCTTCTTCACTCTCAAGACAGGTCTTGAGAGTTGCATTTTGATAGGCTCGTAGCCGTTCTTTTGCCCTCCAGCCATCCCTGCGATGTCTAAGGAGGTGATCCGGCCGCAGGTTCCCCTACGGCCACCTTGTTACGACTTCTCCCCCCTTACCTAGCTTCGGTTCGAGGCAACCAACAAGGCTGCATCTCACCAAAACCAAATTCGGGTGGAGCGACGGGCGGTGTGTGCAAGGAGCAGGGACGTATTCACCGCGCGATGATGACACGCGGTTACTAGGGATTCCATGTTCATGAGGGCGGGTTGCAGCCCTCAATCCCAACTGAGGCTGGGTTTGGGGATTACCTTCCCCTTTCGGGGTCGGAGCTCATTGTCCCAGCCATTGCAGCTCGCGTGTGGCCCAGGGAATCCGGGGCATACTGACCTGCCGTGGCCCGCTCCTTCCTCCCCCTTAGCGGAGGCAGTCCCCCTAGTGTGCCTGCATTCCCGAAGGAATACGATGGCAACTAAGGGCACGGGTCTCGTTCGTTTTCTCACTTAAGAGAACACCTCACGGCACGAACTGGCGACGGCCATGCACCTCCTCTCAGCTAGTCCGGTAAGACCTTTAATCTGACCTTCATCCAACTGTCGTCCCTGGTAAGGTTCCCGGTGTTGACTCCAATTAAACCGCAAGCT
>VBBB01000098.1 GCA_005882955.1 Candidatus Bathyarchaeota archaeon
CTGGATCGCGCTTGTATACACAAGCATGGGAAACAAAGACGAGGCAATGAAGTATCTCGAGAGAGCATTCCTTGAGAGATCAAGCTGGCTCGTCTGGGCAAACGTCGAGCCGAGATTCGACGCATTACGATCCGATGCACGATTTGCCTCTCTTCTAGCCCGCATCGGGTTCAAACCTGCTGAGAACGTAAACTAGCATGAAGTCAAGGACAAGTCCTCCCCCGAAAGGCAAGTCTCCTTCTCAGGAGATAGACGAAATTATCAAGAGTCATGATGATTGGCGGGGCGAGAAATTATCACTCCTGCGTGCTTTGATCAAAAAAGCTGACCCCGGCTTGGTCGAAGAAGTGAAGTGGAAGAAACCAAGCAACCCGATGGGAGTCCCGGTTTGGTCCCACGATGGAATAATCTGCATAGGGGAAGCGCTCAAGAATGCTGTTAGGCTGACGTTTCCCAAAGGCGCTCAGATAAAAGATCCAAAAAAGCTCTTCAACGCGCGCCTAGATAGCAACACAGTTCGCGCCGTCGACATCCACGAGAATGACAGCATCAACGATGTCGCACTGAAGAATCTCATCCGAGAAGCCGTGACGCTGAACCAGACCAAGGGAAAAACCGTCTAGGAACCCGGCCGGGCAGATTCAAACCCGCCAAGCCTGTGCCCGAGACCAGGGAAACCATCCCTATCTAGCCGGAACGAAAGTACTGAAACTCTCTTTAGTCAATTCATAAGTCGAGCAATAACGAGCTATCATGATGGCAGGAGCAAGATGCCCGCGATGCGGCGCCGGAATCGGAACCGGATCATCTTTCTGCCCCTATTGCGGCGCACAAATAGGCCAAGCCATGGGCCAACCCGCGGGACCGATGGGACAACCGATGGCACAGACTACGGGACCCGCCTATGGCACATCCTATGCTCAAGGAAGACTTGTCCCGCAGTTTAGTGGAAACTCGTACATCATCGACCAGAAGATTCTGGCAATAAGAGATACATTCGGAATCAAGGACCGTAACGGAAACCTGCTCGCCTATGTGAAACAGCAACTAGTTAGTTTCGGCCCAAAATTCTGGTACGAGGACACAAATGCTCAGAGCCTCGGCGAGATTCACGGGAAAGTTCTCACCATTCGCCCGACCTACGAGATATACAACGCGCAGGGACAGATGGTCGCCCAAGTGAAGAAGAAGCTGGTCTCCATACTGGGCGAGAAATGGTGGATGGAAAACGCGTCCGGGCAGGAGATTGCGAAGATGAAGGGAAACATCTGGGAACACGACTATAACATCCAAGACATGTCAGGTCAGCCAATTGCGCAGATCCACAAGAAGTGGGTCTCAGTCAGAGACTCTTACTGCATCGAAATACTCAACACATCCATAGACCCATACATGATAATTTCCTACGCGATTAGCCTAGACCACACCGAGAAGAAAGAGAAGCACTAGACAGCACGAGGAACCTTCACTCATTTTTTTCAGCTTGGAATCATGGTTCTCCGCCGTGGAATTGTTCAGGTCCTTTTATTGCAAGTGTTCGTCCGCTGACGCGATCCAATGAGTCGCACTCAAGTCTCTGAACCATTGGAGTCTTTGCACAGGGAATCTGACCCAGTAGTCACGGTTCAGCACCTTGTCAAAAGATACGGACAATTCGTTGCCGTTAACGATGTTTCCTTCTCAATAAAGGAAGGAGAGATTTTTGGAATCATTGGACCCAACGGTGCTGGCAAGACCACCGCCGTGGAGTGCATCTCCGGGCTTCGAGTGCCGGATTCCGGTTCAATCAGTATCCACGGGCTCTCGCCGCTGAAGGACAGGAACCTAATAAGAGGATTTCTCGGCGTTCAGCTCCAAGAAAGCACGATGCCTCCGCGCCTCAAAGTGGGGGAAGCATTGAGGCTCTTCGCCTCTTTCTATCCGAACCCAGCGGATCCGAATGGCCTGCTCGAGACCCTTGGGATTAGCCACGTCAAGAATTCCACATACAAGAAATTGTCTGGTGGTCAGAAGCAGAGGCTGTCGATAGCGCTCGCCTTGGTGGGAAACCCCAAGATTGCCATTCTGGATGAACTGACCACTGGGCTCGACCCGGAGGCGAGGCGCGAGACGTGGGCACTCATCGAGAGCATCAGGGACCGCGGCGCAACCGTGATACTCGTGACGCACTTCATGGACGAAGCTGAGCGATTGTGCGACCGCCTCGCCCTCATCAACCACGGCAAGCTCATAGCGCTGGACACGCCCGAAGCCATCGCGGCACAAGCGGGAGGAAAGAGGGTGCGCTTTGTTCCCTCCAAGCCTGTCGACGACAAGACAATGTATGCAATACCTGGCGTGAAAGAGATAGAGAGGAAAGAAGCCTACGTTACCGTCATCGGTGCCGGCGACCTCGCAGCGTCCGTCATCGACTCTCTCACGAGGATCGGAGTGCACGTCTCTGACATTGAGGCGAGAGGAGGAAATCTTGACGACGCGTTCGTGAAGCTGACCAGGGACGACACTTCTAAGGTTCAGGAAAGACCTCAATCATGACTTCGACGCTAAGCGACTCGAAGGACGGCCGATTCCAAGGTCACTTTGCGGAACTCCTCAAGGTCGAGGGAAAGCTCGCCCTGCGAGAACCCGCAGGGTTGGCGATGGGAATCGGTTTTCCAATCATCCTGCTCGTGATATTCGGCATCATTGGAATAGCAGTCCCAGGGAACGTCGCTGGCACGGGCCACACAGTCTTGGACATTTACGTTCCAGTAATCATGGTTGTTGGATTTATTTCCCTTGGAATCAGTTCTTTGCCCGTTACCTTGGTGAAGTATCGGGAGATGGGTTGGCTACGAAGAGTTTCAACGACTCCAACGCCTCCTTCAAGACTGCTCGCAGCTCAATTGACCCTCAACCTTGTGCTTGCCTTGGCAACAATCTTGATTGTCATCTTTGGAAGCGAATTAGTCTTCGGGGCGACGCTTGACGTAGGTATTCCGTATTTTGTTCTCTCAATCGTTCTCTCGATTTCGGTGATGTTTTCTCTTGGCTTGGTTGTTGCGGCCCTGGCTCCATCACAGACCATTGCAAGCGGCCTGTCTGGCGGGTTGTTCTTTCTCTCGCTTTTCCTTTCGGGTCTCTGGATTCAGCCTGCCACCGTGGGTGGGTCATTGGCGACGATGGCGCGGCCGCTCAGGCCTTACTTTATTCGGTCTTCAATGCTGCTCCGCCGGTTACCGCTGTAGTTACGATGGTCGTTTACACAGCCTTCTTCGCACTCATAGCTACGCGTTACTTTCGCTGGGAGTAACGCGTTTCCGTGCACGAGCCGACCCAGCTCGGATGCGCTCGGTTGCCCACGGCAGCCCGGATCTCTCAATCATGTCGGGGATCTTCGCTAGCGATCTACAAGGTACTCAGTCCTGAAGAGAAGGAACTCCCTGTCTAGCTAGGGTCCTAGACCCGGAGTCTACCATAAACCCGTTAAACAAGCCCGACCTCCGGCGATGGCCGGGCGATGACTCATCCGAAGGCTAGAGTGCTTGCTGAATACAGTGCACTCGTTCTTTGGACAATAGCGGCCATAGCGGTCGTCCACCTCGCACCAAGTTTCGTCTATGTGGTAGCCGTCTTCACTTTTGGGGCTATCATAGCAGCCTCATTGTTGATCGCCTGGGCCGCGGAAGCTTCTGAAGCCTCGATCAGCAGAGGACTAGCACTGGCGATCGTGGCTATAGTGCAGACCATACCTGAATACTTTNTGCATGGAAGGCAGGAAAGGAACCCGGTATATGGCTGCACAACGTAATCGCCAATTTTACAGGCGCCAATCGACTTCTGACCGGTTTCGGCTGGCCCCTCATCCTTCTCACACTGATCATTCAGCGAAGGCGGAATCATCACCTTGGACCCTCGACGATAGCTCTGCGTAGAGAGCAGAGCGTAGAAGTGGTGTTCATGCTCGGGGCCTCGCTCTACTACATTTGGGTCCTAGTCCAGCAAGAACTGACGATATTCGACGCTGTTGTCTGGGTGGGAGTCTTCGTTGCCTACATGTGGATGCTCGCGAGACTCCCCCGAGGTAAAGAGGATCCGGAAGAGCCTCTTCTGGGTCCGAGCCTCGCAATAGTCCAGATCAAGTCTACACGGAAGAGGACCGGAGCCATCATCGGTCTCTTTCTCTTCTGTGGCTTGACGTTCGTCTTGATAACTGACAGTTTTGTTACTTCGATCCAGGACCTTGCGCAGATGTTCCTAGTCGGCCTCTTGGGTTCTGGAGCGGTATTCTTTACGATTCAATGGATCGCTCCTGTACTGTCTGAGTTTCCGGAGAAAGTGACTGCGTTCAACTGGGCCCGACAGGTTACGACAGCTCCGTTGGCTCTCTTGAATTTCATTTCATCTTCAGTAAACGAGCTAACTGCCCTTGTTGCACTGATTCCCATCGTGTATCTTGTTAGCAGTGGAGGCTTAGGATCGATTCCCCTTGGTCAGCTTCAGTGGATAGAGATTTTCTTGACCATGAGTCAGTCAATCTATGCTTGCGCGAGTCTCTTGGATCTGAAATATGATATTCAGAACGCGCTTGTTTTGCTGGTCCTCTGGGTCGTTTCTACGGCCATTATCGAAACCCGTCTAGTGGTTGGAGTTCTCTTTCTGGTTCTTGCTGCCTGGGAGACTCTGCGCAGCCGCGGCCATATCGTTGTCTTCAGCGCGTTCCGAGAGACCGTTAGGAGAAGTGTGCTCCGGAAAAGTTGAGCTTTCTCACGCCAGCTTGTTCAGGGTCTTCTCTACTTCAGTCTCGGCGTTGTCCGCCCTGATGAAAATCGGCACATTCTCCATTCCCGTCGCGATGAAGCTTGACAGGAGCCATTCGCCGGGAGCAAATTCAAGCGTCTTCTCAAGGATCTGCTTGTCGATTGTGAAGGTATCGCTCACAACAGTCCTATCGTATGGTCGCGGTAGGGTCCCAACGAAGTATGTGTGCAACTGTTGCAGCGCGTTTGTGTTAAGATAGGCTATCCTCTGGGTAGCAAGGCACCCGCCCAGACCGTATTTTCGACCTTGTCTGAGCAGGGTCTCCACGACTTTCGAGCAGTCTTTGTCTATTCCCGATGACCCTCCAAGGTCTGGTACGAATTCCTGGGCTTCGTCGAACACGAAGAGGACGTAGGGTTTGACTTTGAAGGAACGCTTGCGTCGGTGGAGAAACTCCCGGGCTAGGTCAACCACCAATTCCTTGATGACGTACGGGTCCGATATGGAGATGCAGGTTAGACGTGTTTCCTTCTCAACGAGCTCTCGTATTCCTTCAATGTCTAATCCTCCAGTTGTCCGCTTCTCTTTCTCGGCACGTTTGAGATTGTCGACGAGTGTCAGTCGACTAGTCGCCCAGGCGTATACGCCACTCCGGTCGGAGATCTTGTACTCGTCAACGGCACCGCGTCCCCATTCGTCGAGTTGTTTGATGAAGTCCTCGTCTATGGGGTTGGAGTCTGTCATTGCA
>VBBB01000099.1 GCA_005882955.1 Candidatus Bathyarchaeota archaeon
CGCCAGTAAAGGCGAAGATTCCGAAGTGGTATCGGACCATTGCTTCGAAGTCGAGGTAGATGGGGATCTTCTCGTCCATCGACTCGAACATCTGAATCGTCCCGATTCTGGGGTCTTTGTAGGCATCGCTGGTGGTTGTTTTGGAGTTGAAGCCGAGCTTGGCTAGTATGCGCTGATTGTACATGTGACTGATCATTTCACGGTTGAGAATTTCTGCTTCAGCGGCGATGACCGGATAAGTGAAACCCTTCTCGTACTTGGGTTCGCTTTCGCCGTTGAGAACAAGATCGTAGTTGATGGGCAGGGCGATGATCTGAACCATCATCGTAGACTTGTCGCTTGTGTCCCAGTCCTTGACGGATTGCTGTAT
>VBBB01000100.1 GCA_005882955.1 Candidatus Bathyarchaeota archaeon
TCTGGGCGACAAGAAAACAGTTGACGCAATAATAGACGGCGGAAAAGCGACAGCAGGCCCGCCCCTTGGACCAAACCTGGGGCGACTTGGCGTTAACGTTCTGCAGATCGTCAACAGGATCAACGAGATCACGAAGGCGTACGCGGGGATGAAGGTCCCTGTCAAAGTGCTGGTCGATGTTGACGACAAGAGCTTCGAAGTAGAGGTCGGAACCCCAACAACCTCCGCACTCATCGTGAAAGAGTTAGGCGTGGAGAAGGGATCAGGCACGCCGAAAGCTACCAAGGTCGGAAACCTGAGTCCGGAACAAATAGTGAAGATCGCCGAGATGAAGAGGACAGACAGCTATGCCAAGACCGTAATCGCCGCAGTCAAAGAGGTCGCAGGCGCCTGCGTCAGTATGGGAGTCACAGTCGATTCTAAGGAGCCGAAAGAGTTCATCAAGGACCTCGACAAGGGGCTGTACGAGAAGGCTCTGAAAGGAGAATAGGAGATAGGGACTGGTGCCAGTATCACGAGACGCCATCGCGAAAGCCATAGGCGAAATGAAAGGAAAGAGCGAGAAGCGGAAATTCAACCAGTCAGTCGAATTAGCTGTCAAGTTGCGAGAACTTGACCTGAAGAGACCCGAACAGAGGATTAACGAGTCACTCGAACTTCCAACCGCGGCTAGCAAGACGGTGAAGGTCGCAGTCATCGCTGGCGGGGATCTCGCAGTCCGAGCCAAAAACGCCGGCGCGGACATTGTCATAGGCCGCGAAGACCTTGACAAAATGGCACGCGATAAGAAAGCAGCCAGGAAGATCGCGCAGAACTACGACTTTTTCGTCGCCGAAGCACCTCTCATGCCTCAAGTGGGTAAATCTCTGGGCCAGATGCTCGGACCAAGAGGCAAGATGCCGACCCCAATTCCACCGACAGCACCCATCGACGACGTTCTGAAACGTCAGAGAAAGAACGTCCGCCTCAAGATGAAAGACCAGCCAGTCATACAGACCAAAGTAGGGACCGAAGACATGTCTGACGATGTGCTGGTGCAGAACATTCAGACAGTAATCTCACGGTTAGAATCTAAACTCGAAAAGGGAGCGAAGAACATCAAGTCCGTCGCGGTCAAGACCACTATGGGACCGCTGGTAAAGGTCGAAACAACACAGGTCTGATACTCTCTGTCGACTCGAAAGATAGCGCAGTGGAAGAAAGATTCGCTCGCAGAACTGCAAGGCCTCCTCTCAAAATATCCTGTAATCGCAGCAGCCGACTTGACAAAGGTTCGATCCTCGCAGATTCACGAGCTGCGAAAGCGGTTGCGCGACCGGGTCACGATGATCGTGGCCAAGAACAATCTCCTACGGAAATCCGTTGAATTATCAGACCACAAAGATGGAAAACTAGGAGAGTTCGTCAAAGACCTGACAGGATCAAATATTCTCCTCTTCTCCGAACTCAACCCATACTCACTAATCATCCTACTAGACAAGAGCAAGGTCAGAGTCCCCGCGAAGGCGGGAGACATAGCCACCGGTGAAATCATGATACCTGCCGGCAACACAGGACTCCCGCCGGGACCAGTCATCAGCGAGTTTGGAGAGATCAGAGTCAAGACAAAAATTGAGGGCGGAAGCATATGGGTCGCACAAGACTCCGTAGTAGCCCGCAAAGGTGATCAGATAACGGCCAAGATGGCTTCCGTCCTCTCAAAGCTCGGACTAAAACCGATGGAAGCCGGACTGAGCTTAGCAGTCGCGTTTGACAATGGGACAATCCTTCGACCAGAAGACATGGCTTTCGACCTGCCTTCCTACAAGAGCGACGTACTCCTAGCAATCAACAACGCACTCAACCTATCAACAGAAGCCGGCTACGTTACACCGGAAAACGCTCCACGAATACTCGTAAAGGGAATGAGAGAAGCCCTTGCTCTTGCGGGTGAATCCGGCTTCCTCGAAGCGGGCACAGTCGAGTACGTTCTGAAAAGAGCGCTCATGAACGCGACCGTTTTGGACCAGAAGATTCCCAAACAAGAGAACGCGTAACCAAGTGTCCGCGAATGCTGACCTGCTGGAAATGCTTAAGTGTATCAGGAACAGTCCCCTCGAATCTCACAGGGAAACGGTAGAAGGCTAAGATGCCAATGAAATATGTTTACGCAGCATTACTGCTCCACTCCTGGGCACAACCCGTAAATGAAGAAAACGTGAAGAAGATAGTATCTGCAGCAGGCGGACAGGCCGAGGAGTCCCAGGTGAAAGCGCTAGTTGCTGCCCTGTCAGAAGTTAACATCGACGACGCTTTGAAGTCTGCAAGCTCAATGATGATGGCCCCCGCAGCCGCACCAGCGGCGCCATCCGCAGAGGGCAAGAAGAAAGAGGAGAAGCCTGCCGAGGACGATAAGAAGAAGGAAGAGGAAGCCCTGGCTGGATTGGGCGCTCTCTTCGGATAGACTGGAGGTCTGCGGTATAGCTCCGCACGGCGTTCTCGACAACGGCTCGATCTAGCTCAGCCGGAATACCAAACTCTTTACTCCGTACTGGCGAAGTCCAGGAGACTCGCTAAATGCCGGAGATCAACCCAGAAGAATTCGCGATTCCATTCTTTACAGAACAGAACTTCACAAGGCGGAAATGTCCCAACTGCGGTAGCTACTTTTGGAGCCAGAATCCTAACCAGACGACATGTGGAGAGGCGCCCTGTGCGCCTTACACTTTCATCGGAAGTCCGCCGACGAAAAGACGATACACCGTGCCCGAGATGCGGATTCAGTTCATGGACTATTTCGCGGAGAATGGCCATACTCGCATCCCGCCATACCCGATAGTGGCAAGATGGAG
>VBBB01000155.1 GCA_005882955.1 Candidatus Bathyarchaeota archaeon
CAGTCAAGCGAGTTAACCCAAGCGTTTTCCTCGCTGCGGCAACCTCTGCGGGGAAGGACCTGGCGCCACGATTGGCAATTCACCTAGATACCGCGGTGGCGAGCGAGTGCACCCGGTTGGAGCTGGAAAATGGGAAGCTAGTTGCGACCCGGCCTGCTTATGCTGGCAAGGTTCTTCTCAGAGTCAGAGTCAACAGCTCGCCCAGCATCGCAACTCTCCGGCCAAATGTTTTCACAGCCAAAGAAGTCGTACCTGGAAAGAAGCCGACCATCGAGCAAATAGAGTTCAATCGACCGAATTCACGTATGGTTGTGAAGGAGTTTGTAACCCAAGGAGCGAAGAAATTAGATCTCACAGAGGCGAGCGTCATAGTTTCGGGTGGACGGGGAATGGGTGGACCGCAGAATTACAAGATTCTTGAGGAACTGGCTGAGGTCATGGGAGGAGTAGTCGGAGCATCGAGAGCTTCCGTTGATGCCGGTTGGAGGCCTCACTCAGACCAAGTTGGACAGACAGGGCGGACTGTTTCTCCGACTCTATATATTGCCGCGGGCATTTCGGGCGCAATTCAGCACCGCGTCGGAATGAGCAACTCCAAGGTTATAGTCGCAATCAATAAGGATCCAGAAGCTCCGATTTTTGGATTCGCAGACTATGGCATTGTCGGGGACGTTTTCGAAGTGGTCCCCGCGCTCACACGCGAAATGAAAGCGTTCTACGGAAAGACGTGAGACTGGGGGTTCTCATTCCATATGGGATTTGAGAAACCGCCCGATTTCCTGGCTCAAGGGGCTTCTCGAGACGTCAATGACTGGCATCTCCATGTTACCAGCCTTCACGTTGTGGCTGAAATCAGACATGGGAGCGAAGCTGATTGAGGCGATGTAGAGTTCACCTTTCGCGTACTCTTCGGGCATTTCAGGAGGAGGAATCGGCTGGGAGACGAAGACGACTCCCTCACACCAATTTAGAAGAATGGGTTGCCCCATTTTCATGATGATGGCAAGAGAGTTCACTAGCTGCTGAGGGTTGTCGTATTTGACTAGTTCGCGGACAACAACCCGCTTCAGTGGTTCATGGGCTATTTCGACCATTGACGATTCAACTTCACGCCTCGGAGGTCTGCGAGTGGCCCTATTTGTTGGTTAAGAGGATTTGGGATACCTATCCGAGCTTGAAAGCGACTCCTTTTCCGCCTGACGGATACTTCCAGCTAATCGCGCCAGCGCCGATCTTGTGACACACAATCAAACAAGCACCGGTCTCCATGCATCCCTCGGTGTTGTAGTTCAGCTTGTCCTTCCAGGCGTAGACTTCGGCGGGGCATATGTAGAGACATGGTTTTGATTCGCAGTGATTGCATTTGTCGGTATCGACTACGATGAATGGTTCGGCGTCCTTGGAGAAACCTACGAGAGCCAGCCTCTTGTCAAGCGTTAGCGATTCTTCTGTGGACATTGTCAGAACGTCCTCGCCCCTCCGATCAAGTCGCGTATTATCGTGAATATTGAGACTCGGCCTTTCGCCTGCAATCTTAGTTGCTTGGAGATCTTTATCTTTCCTGTGCCATCCACCCGGTAGACTGCCTCAGCGGCTGAGCACACGAGTTCGGGATAGACTGTGTACAGTCGCCTGTTCCTCAGATATGCAGGAACACGGTGGAAAGTGTACATGTCTTTGAGAGCTGGATCTTCGTGTAATTTTCTTTCGAACGTCTTCAGCGAGTTCGCTGAATAGTCTTTCTTCTTCCTAGCCTCCAGAACAGTCTGGGCCGCTGCAACTCCTGCCTGAATAGCCATGTCGACTCCTCGGAACGTGTACCCATTGTTGAGCAGGTGGCCCGCGGCATCTCCCGCAACAAGCATTCCATCAGTGTACGGCCGACTGAGCATTTTGGGGCCTGCTTCAGGGATCATGTGTGCATCATATTCGACCGTTTTGCCTCCCTTGATGAAACGCTGCACTTTTGGGTGTTGTCTGAGTTTTTCCATGAAGCTGTATGATTGAGTCTTGTGTGAGGAAACGTCATCTCCGCCGACAACCATGCCGAGGGCAAGGCTGTCTTGGTTTGTGTAGAGGAAACCTCCGCCTCGCAGTCCTCCCGAGCAAGCTCCGATAAAGACATGGGCCGCTCCCTGGCCTGGTTCCAGACCGAGACGTTCCTCTATCTTCTCGCTCGGCAGCTCTATGACGTCTTTTACTCCCATTGAGATTTGGTTTGGTTCAAGCATCGAGGTGAGGCCTGCTCTCCGTGCTAGCCCGGTGGTTGTCCCGTCGCAGGCGATTACCGCATCTGTTGGAATCTTGTCTTGGCCAGCGACGATTCCTCTTACACGACTGCCGTCCATGATCAGGTCGTCGACTCTACTTTCGGTAATGAGGGACGCTCCCGCCTTTTCCGCCTCCTCAGCTAGCCATTTGTCGAACTTCGCTCGCTTCGCTGTAAAACTGCCTTCTGCATCCTTAGACTCGAATTCGACGGAGAACGCATTGTCTGAAGTCATAAATGTGATACCTTCCTTTCGCACAAAGCGTTCGACAGGGGCATCCTTCCACGAATCCCCAAGAAGTTTCTTGAGGGCATACGAGTATATTCTTCCTCCAAACACGTTCTTTGATCCTGGAAAAGTCCCCCGCTCCACGAGCAAAACCTGAACTCCCTCTCTCGCAAGTGTAATTGCTGCTGCGCTTCCAGCCGGACCTGCGCCGACTACGGCGACTTCGAAGCCTTCAAGTGACATTGTTAGCGCTCCGAGATTATTCGGGAGTTTATTTCAGTTTGAGTCTAAGCCCTTGGCTAACGGGACTCGATACGTTTCATTAGTTGACTCGCAGCAAAGGCAGCCATCAGCTGTCCAAACGAGTGTGCACTAATGGTCCGCTTCTTTCTCATATCTCTGCCGTAGAATCTCTTGGATCAACTCCACAGCACGCTTGATCTGCCTTTGCATTGCCATCGGATCGTACCCCACCGGAGGCTTCGTATCGAGATATCGTCGATACATATCAAAATCAAGGAACTTTTTGCTCGTCTCGAAGATGTTCATCAGAGCTGCACTATCCATATTCTCCAAGTCTGAACGGCGGCAGTGGTAGAATCCATTCTCTCTGGCGAACGTAATCTTTTCATTTCCGAAAGAATCGTTGTACACATCTTCCCACAGGTTCCGATCCACCTCACTTTCCTCAACAAGACCTTTCGAGATCTTTGACTGGTACACCTCGAATAGATGGCTCGCCTGAGGCTCGGGAATCTCAAGCGCCTTGGAGACTTCCTGAAATGACAATCCTTTCTTTCTTAGGTAATAGCAGGCCTCTTCGAGATACGGCAATGCATCCGTATCCACCTCAGTCACTCCTACCATTCCTCGAATATGGGCGAGAAGATTCAGATGAATAATAAGTTGAAGTCGTCCACACCCAGATTGGTTAGAAAGACGGGTTCTAACGGTCGAAGGTTAATCAGCCATTTTCGGAAGACTGCTCTTGAAGTATCGCCTGCATTTCCTGCACTGTAGTCTGCCTTCCGAGATTGGTCGGAGTGGTGTCTCACAGAAAGGGCACATGTCGAGTCTAGCCAAATTGCTAGGTTCTTCAAGGTCTTCCAATTTAGATTTTGAACCGAGCCGAGCCGGTAAAGATTGAGAGTGTCTTCTACCGTAAAAAGCCAAGATAACAACCGCGACGATCACCGCAGATATACCGATTGTTATCTCCGGCCAAACGCTTGCCCATGCGTTTGACACATACGCTTGCATGAAGGGATTGTGAGTGTATTCAAGATACAACCAAACAGCAAGCAGCAGATTCGCGGCAGATTGTATCACCAACAAAGGACCGTACCTTGAGCCGAGTAGTGAAGGCAGTCTTGTTGTTCTCATCTTGACTTATCCCAGTATAATTGAGTACGATACCAAGGGATATCTTACCAGTCCCGAAAAATAAGGCTACCTGAGAAATGGAGACCCCACTTGAGAGTCAAGGTGAGGGCTTATCACTGGTTGTTGAGGATCGATGCTTTAGGCAGCCTCAGGGTGAGCTAACTACCGGTAAGCCTCGTATTCGGTGCCCAGGAGACTCACGGCTATCTTCTGAACCATTATTTCATCAGTGCCTTCATAAATCCTGCAGACCCTAGTATCGACCAAGTGCCTTGGAGCTCTAGTCTCGAAGCTGTAGCCGCTTGAGCCAAGAATCTGAACTGTTCTGTCTGCAGCATCGAATGAAGCGTTTGATGCGAAGTACTTTGCCTTGGCAATCATCACATCGGCGTAGTCTCGCAAGTCTTTGTCTTCTGGATCCGAGTCGCTTTTCTGTTTCAGAAGCGCCGCCTTGTACACCACGTTCTTCGCTGCTTCAAGATTGGTTGACATTTCCCCAATATGCCGCTGGACGAGTTGGTGTTTTGCTATTGGTTTTCCATGCTGGATTCTCTGCTTGGAAAAAGCGACCGCCTCGTTGATGCAGTCCTCGATAACTCCTAAGCACCCGGCGGCCACGCTCAGCCGGCCACTCATCAATCCCGAATAGGCTATGCTCAACCCTTTGCCCGCAGGTCCCAGGAGGTTCTCTCTTGGGACTCTGCAGTTGTCCAGAAAGATTGAGCCAGTGTCTGAGGTTGGCATTCCAAGCTTGTGTTTCTGTTGCTGACTCGAATATCCTTCGAAATTCCTCTCCACAATGAATGCGCACATTCCTTCCCGCTTACCCTTCGGATAAGCAAAAATGACAGCTACGTCAGCTATGCTGCCGTTTGAAATCCACGCTTTACTCCCGTTCAGTACGAAGTAGTTTCCTTTCTCCTCAAATGTAGTGCGAAGAGATGCGGGGTCGCTTCCCGCGGTCGGTTCGGTGAGTCCAAAACACATGACCTTCTCTCCTCGCGTGGCTGGAGGAAGGTAACGCTGCTTCTGCTCCTCGCTCGCCCATTTCTGCACGGTTACTTGTCCCAGAGAGACATGACCGGAGAGGAACGTTCGGACCCCAGTTCCTTCTTGGCCAATCCTTTCTAGAGCCAGAGCATAGGTCAGTACATCTGCTCCTTGGCCTTCGCCGTATCGTCTTGAGATTGGTAATCCTAGAAGTTGCGCTTTTCTGAAAATTGGTGCAAGGCGATCATTGAACTTTCCTGCTAGGTATGCTTCGTCCTCCAACGGACGAAGTTCTCTACATGCCCTATCAACCTCATCCAGTACGAACCTTTGCTCATCGGACACGTCAAAATTCATGTGCGATAGATCTGCAAATCCGGAGTCAACAACAGTCTTCATGTCACGATTACACTATTCCTAGATTATCTAGCTCCACGTTTTCTTGAAAAGTTATATCATTGGGTTCTTAGCCATTTGCCCGAGGCCAATAGTTGCCCATTCAAGTTGAGGAAGAAGACATCCCCTTCTTCGCCGAAGTAATAGCGGGCGGACGAATCACCATACCAGAGGAAATTAGAAAAATCTTCGGCGTGAAAGATGGAGACCACGTCATGTGTCGTGTAAGGCTCGTAAAGAGGGCCGAGGACATAAAGTAGAAAATCTCAAACACTCCCCTGATCTCGCCCTCATTGTTCTGACAATCTTAAATAACCTCAAAGCACCCGATCCATTCTGGCACCCCAGTTGACACTGGACGTCTCCGATCCAACAGAGGTCGTAGACGGCTTTCGAAACAAGTCGATTCTTGTCATTGGGGACCTTATTGTCGACCGATACGTTCATTCTCAAGGTCGAAAGCTCTCTCGTGAGGCCCCTGTGCCGGTGGCCGACTTCATCTCTGAAGAGCTTCTTCTCGGAGGAGCCACCAACCTTACCAACAATCTCGTCGCCCTAGGCGCAAAGGTCAAGGTCCTCGGGGTCGTTGGAAAGGACGAGGCAGGGCGCTGGATCGAAGAAGAGCTGCGCCGAAAAGGAGTAGACGTCTCGGGGATCGTGGTCAACGATAGGCCTACCAGCCTGAAAACGCGGTTTATCCTAAACCATCGACAATACCTTCGAATCGATAAGGAGTACCGATCCGATGTGGAGCCTCACATCACGAGGCAGTTTCTACAACCCCTGAAAGAGCTGGTGGATGGGGCTGATAGCGTCGTATTCTCCGACTATGACAAGGGAGTGATAACGCCCGAACTGATCAGCAACGTCGTAGAGGAATGTCGGGTGCAGAACAAGAAGGTCCTAGCTCAGCCAAAGGTACGCCACTATCTAGACTACATCGGAGTAACGATGGTCAAGTCCAACGCACGTGAAGGCAGCATTGCCACCGGCGTCTCGATGGTGAATGATACTTCGCTTCGCAACATGGGACACAACCTGATGACACGGCTCGAATGTGAGAGTCTTCTGCTGACCCGAAGCGAGCACGGCATGATCTTGTTCGAGAAGAAGAACATCACCAGCTTCCCGGCATTCAAGGGCCCGAAGCCGGGATTCAACGCTGTGGGTGTACGAGACTGCCAGACTGCAGTTCTCGCAATGTCCATGGCTGCTGGATCTTCGGTCCGGGAGGCTGTTCTCCTTGCCGGTCTGGCTGCAGCGCAGCAAGCGGACAAGATTGGTACTGTTGTAGTGGATCTGAACGATCTTCGATCTCAAGCTAGCACAACGTTAGAGCTTGCGGAGCATATAGTTCAGGTCCCGGTCCACTAGTAATGGAACAGACGCAGATCCCTTTTGGTATGCTGCTGCAGAAAGCAGTCAGGATCAGAACACATATTCTGGAAATGCTTGCAGAGGCCAAGTCGGGTCATCCCGGAGGAAGCCTCTCAGCTGTCGAGATTCTAGTCTCGCTCTACTTCTACAAGATGCGCCACGATCCCAAACGGCCCGATTGGCCTGACCGAGACCGGTTTGTCCTCTCCAAGGGTCACGCTGCTCCTGTTCTATTCGCTACGCTCGCAGAGGCAGGCTACATTCCAATAAGCGAGCTGAAGACACTGCGAAAGCTGAACAGCAGACTGCAAGGACATCCGGACCACCGGGTGCCAGGAGTAGAATTCCCCGGAGGTTCGCTGGGAATCGGACTGTCGGCTGCGATAGGCATGGCACTCGCGGGGAAGATCGACAAGAAAGACTATCGAGTCTACGCGTTGCTGGGAGATGGAGAGTTGGACGAGGGCGAGACTTGGGAGGCTGCAATGGCGGCCCCGAAATTCAAACTGGGCAATCTCACGGCCATCATTGATCGGAACGGGATTCAGCAGGACGGTCTAACTGAACAGATCATGCCGATGGAGCCTCTAGCCTACAAGTGGAAGGCCTTCAACTGGCACGTTCTAGAGGTTGATGGGTTCGATCTCCGCCAGGTAATCGAAGCTCTCGAAAAAGCCGAGAACATGCGGAACCGGCCCACTGTCATCATTGCACACACAGTAAAGGGCAAGGGAGTATCTTTCATGGAGTGGGACCCCGCCTATCATGGAAAGGCACCGGACAAGGATACAGTGAAGAAACTGGTCGAGTCTATGAGGAATCAATAATGAGCATCGAATTGTCCTTTGGTTCAAAGGGTAAGGAATGCTTGGACTGATGCTCGTCCAAATGAGCTCGATGCGGGACGCTCTCGCCGAGGCCCTTCTCGAACTCGGATCAAAGGATCAGAGAATAGTCGTACTAGGAGCCGACACATCGGTCTCTATCAAGACCAGCCTTTTCGCCGATCGATATCCTGACCGATTCTTCAACGTAGGAATCGCCGAAGCTAACATGATCGGGATCGCCGCAGGGCTCGCCCTGGCCGGTAAGATACCATACGTCAGCACGTACTCGGCATTCGTCCCCGGGAAATGTCTGGACCAGATCCGGAACGCGGTCGCCTATCCGAACTTAGACGTCAAGATAGTCTCCTCCCATGGCGGCGTTAGCGTGGGCCCAGATGGTGCCTCCCATCAGACAGTGGAAGACGTGGCGGCAATGCGGGCAATCCCGCACTTGCGAGTCATCTTACCCGCTGACGCTCCTTCGACAAGAGTCTTGATAGAAGAATCCTGGAGGACTCCAGGGCCCTTCTATATTCGTCTCAGCAGGCCCAGCGTGCCTGAGGTTTATTCCTCGCGCCCCGACCTGAAGGTAGGACATGTCAAAGTTTTGAAGGAGGGGACTGACGTGGCGATCATCGCCTGTGGCGTAATGGTGAACGCGGCGTTGGAAGCTGGCGAGTCTCTGGCTAAGGAGAAAATCTCGGCTGAAATCGTAGACTGTCACACTCTCAAGCCTCTGGACGCAGACACCATTGTCGGCGTCGCAAGAAAGACTGGAGGAATCGTCACGGCTGAAGAGCAGAATATCATTGGTGGACTCGGGAGCGCCGTTGCAGAATCAACATCAAGCTCCTACCCCGTGCCCATCTCAATGGTCGGTGTCAGAGACACCTTCGGAGAGTCAGGCGAATACAAAGAGCTCATGGCAAAGTATGGTCTTACCTCAAAAGATATCGTCAGAGCTGCAAAGAAGCTAGTCGCGTCTAGGTGATTATTGATTGAAGATCTTCCTCGACACTGCCAACATACCCTCCATCAAGACGTTCGTAGACATGGGAGTCTTGGACGGGATAACCACCAACCCGACGCTCATCGCGAAAGAGAACAGGGAGTTCGTCGAGCTTGTAACTGACATTTTGAGACTTGTTCAGGGACCAGTGAACCTTGAGGTGGTTAGTCAGGAGACTGAGGGAATGGTCCGGGAAGGACATGATCTTGCCGCCCTGGGACCCAATGTCGTGGTCAAATGCCAGATGACGGGCGACGGGCTCAAAGCGGTCAGGAGGCTTCACAAGGACAGTATCAAGACAAACGTAACTCTAGTCTTCTCTCCGAACCAGGCGCTTCTGGCCGCGAAGGCTGGAGCAGACTATGTTAGCCCATTCATCGGTCGCCTCGACGACGCAGGCCATGAAGGGATGAAGATAATCGAAGAGATTTTGCAGATCTACAGGCACCCGGTGCACGTTGTGCAAGCAGCGAAGCTGGGCGCTCATGTGGCTACGATGCCGGCTGATGTCTTGGACAAGATGGTAAAGCATCCGTTGACTGAAATTGGTCTGAAGCGGTTCTTGGAGGATTGGCAGAAGGCGGGTCTCAGGCTTCCTGAAGGAAGGTCGACCGTTCCGAAGCCGAAGCCTCTGGTCCAACGAGCTTAGGAATCGGCAGCCGAACGTCGTCTCCTATCGTGTTCGAGGCTTCAACTCTGTTCCCGGTTTAAGCGGTAGTGTTCGCCGTCAGTCTTTTGAATAAGTGATTATTCCTCTCTCTGTTACCCTTTGGCGAAGTACATATTCGTCACCGGCGGTGTAATGTCCGGAATAGGAAAGGGAGTTATCGCAGCTTCTATCGGCAAAATCCTACAAGTACGAGGACTAAAGGTCACAGCCGCAAAGGTCGACCCCTACCTCAACTATGATGCTGGAACGATGAACCCGTACATCCACGGCGAGGTCTTCGTAACGGAGGACGGGGGCGAGACCGATATGGACATCGGCACCTACGAGAGATTTCTAGACATCAACGTTCCAAAGAGCCACAACATCACCACCGGACAGATCTATTCCTCTGTCATCGAACGAGAGAGAAGAGGAGACTTTCTTGGAAAGTGCGTCCAGATAATTCCACACATTACCGACGAAATCAAGGATCGTCTACGAAATATCGCACGCGAAGATGCGGATGTTGTGATAGTGGAGATAGGTGGGACTGTCGGCGACATCGAGTCCCTCCCCTATCTAGAAGCTGCCCGTCAATTCAGGTTCGACGAGGGAATCGGAAACGTCGTCAATGTCCACGTAACCCTCGTTCCGATGCTCGATGTTGTCGGTGAACAGAAAACCAAGCCAACACAGCACAGCGTTCAAGAGCTAAGACGCATAGGCGTCCAGCCTGACGTCATTGTTGCTCGAAGCAAGGTGCCTCTTAAGCCAGAGCCGCGAAAGAAGATCGCTCTCTTCTGCAACGTCGAAGAATCCGCGGTCTTCACCTCCCAAGACATCGCTAGCATCTACGAATCACCTCTCCTTCTAGACGAACAGGGTCTGGGCAGTTACATGGTCAATAGGCTTCAATTGTCAAGCAAGGAGCCCGAGTGGAGCTCGTGGAAGAAGATGATCAAGACCCATCTTGGACCGGAAAATCAGGTTACAATCGCAGTCTGTGGGAAATATGCCGAACTCGCTGACTGCTATGTCAGCGTCAACGAAGCGCTTCGTGATGCAGGCGCTACCCTAAACGCGAAAGTTGATCTGGAGTTTATTGAGACTGACGATTTCGAGACGGATCCCTCAAGGGTCCGCGTATTGTCCGGGTTCGACGGACTCTTGGTGCCGGGAGGGTTTGGGTCGAGAGGCTCCGAGGGAAAGATCAGAGCAATAGAATACGCGCGAACTCATAACATTCCATTCCTAGGAATCTGTTTCGGATTCCAACTAGCAGTGGTCGAATATGCCCGGAGCATAGGAATGATGGATGCGGCCAGCTCAGAGCTGAGCTCGAATTCGAAAAATTACGTTATTGACCTAATGCCGGAGCAGAATAGCGTGTTGGAGAAGGGCGGGACCATGAGGCTGGGAGCGCATGAAATCTCCATTGACACAGAAAGTATCGCATACTCGCTCTATCAGAAAACGAAGGCTTGGGAGAGGCATAGACACCGGTACGAAGTCAACCCCAAGTACATTCCACAACTCACATCGAAGGGATTAAGATTCTCAGGAAAGAGCGACTCCAGCCGGAGAATGGAGATTCTTGAACTACCGAGCAACACTTTCCACTTTGCGACGCAGTACCATGCAGAGTTCAAGTCCCGACCTGGACGACCCTCGCCACCGTATATGGGACTCGTGAAGTCGTCGCTCCCGAAGAATCTGAACCTGGAACCCAAACAGGTTATGACGCGCCAGTAAATCTTCGAGGGTACTATGTATGGAATCGAAAACTGACGCAGCGTCTAAGGTCGTTACCGGGCACCGCACACCGGTAGTTACCATTACCGTGACGGCCGTCTTCACGGCGCTGGTCTTTCTCTCAACGTACCTGTTTCAGATTCCGATCCCCGCAACTCAGGGATACTTCAATCTCGGAGACATCATGATCTTTATCACCTCACTGACGTTTGGACCGACAGTGGGTGGATTCGCAGGCGGAATAGGTTCGTTCTTGTCTGATGCTCTTGGCGGATTCGGGACATTTGCACCGTTCACTCTGATCATAAAGGGGCTGGAAGGGTATGTTGCTGGACTAATCTCAAGGCGGAGTCTTCAGCGTCGGACCCTAATGGTCGCTTGGGCGGCAGGTAGCGTGGTTATGGTTCTTGGATATTTCGTGGCGGAATCATTCCTTATTGCTCTGGTCTTCGGCTCATCGTCCGCAACCGGGATCGTTGCCGCGTCAGGAGAGGTTCCATTCAACATTCTACAGGTTGTTGGAGGGGGAGCAGTCGGGATCCCTGTCTCGATAGGACTAAAGTATGCATTCCGCTCAATGCCCTATTTTTCTCGAGTCCTGCGTCCTGTTCCCGGTAGTAGGCCTGAGAAGAATTAGCTAGGGCCCGCTAGGCTGGGCCACGCAGATGTAGAGTACGTTGCTTCCTCTAACTATCAGGCTTCCATAGTTCGTGGCCGGGTCGCCACCGCGATACTCTCTCGCTCCGTCGAGGATGATGTTCATGTGGCTGTCGCAGTCGATCATCTTGCCCCGATACTCAGTATCATTCTTCAGCTTAACAGCCACGTCCCCGTTCATTTTGCGGATGAGAAGGTTGAGTGGCTTTCTGGATGGTTCCAAATGGCAGCCTTATCGCGGCTGTCCGGCTGAGACCATAAAACTCTTTGTCTAACCACGGCTTTCGGATCTCGGACTCTCAGTCTAGCTAGCTCTCTGAGCCTTCTCTCGCCAGCATCTTCTGGTTATGCTGTTCCTTCCTGAAATCGGTCTTCAGCTTTCCGCATCTTATGCATCGAGCCATCTGTCCTCTTCCGCGCCATTGGTGCGAGCATCCCGGCATTCTTGTCAGTGCTAGAGGGGCAGGTCTAGTTCTTAAAGTCCACGAAGCCAGACGCCGATTCGGCAGTCATTCTAGAGCGTCAGCTATACGGAGAAAATAGAGGGTCTCCCGGTCAGAAATGATCGTTGATCGCACGGGTTTCGCTAGAGATTCAGGATTTGGTAGTCCAGGGTCTTGGAAGAGGGTAAACGCAAGGAGCGAGTCTTTCCGTCCAATTCTCCTAATATCGGCGATGAAACTTGGAAGATTCGAGCCTGCCTTCGCCGTGGAGATGGAGACTGTGAAGTCTGATGAAGCGTTCTTGATCGGTAGCGAGTTTGAGCTTGCCAACACGTAATCGGTATTAGCCGTCTTTCTCTTCATCGCGATTCGCAACATCTTTGGAGACAAGTCGATGCCTATCGCATGATCGTAGATCTCGTGCGCTTTTTCGAGGAAGGTGCCGGTTCCGCAACCGATGTCGATGATAACTCGGAAATGTCCGGTTCCAAGGAATCCTAGGACTGTTTCGTATTTGCTTGATTGTTCCTCGCCGTAGAGTTCGTCGTACGAGCCGGAGATTGCGTTGTACCATTCTGCGAGTTGGCTATCGTCCTTTTCCAAATCATGCTGATATATTGCGGATGGAGAGTTGAATCTTTCTGACGTGGATCTTCGATGGTGGTCTTGGTCTCCCCTGGGCTAGACGAGGCTCGTTTGGAACTAG
>VBBB01000101.1:0-4147 GCA_005882955.1 Candidatus Bathyarchaeota archaeon
GGTCATGCCACAACCAGACCCGGAGGTCGAGCGAGTCTCGAATGATCGTTCACGAATCCGGGCGCGGATATTTCTTCCCGACTCTGAAACGGTTTCTACGTGTCTCGACAAATTCGCGGCGCTGTCTCGATGGCACGAGTCAGGCCTCCGAAAGAAACCAGTCCCGATCTCTCAGGATGATTCTTCCAACATGCGGACAATCCGCCAGCTCGATTATCCGTGTTGGATTCGCGCTCGAGAAGGAGCGGGCGGCCTCATGAGTTGTAAAGCAACTAGTCCGAGCATCGCGGAACATTGGGTCAAGTTCCATTGGGATCAAGGAATCAAAGCGAACTTCGTCGCGGAGGAATATCTTCCAGGATCTCTGGAATAAAGGTGGCTTGGTCACTTCTATGATTCGCGAGAGGCTGAGTTGGGTCGGCCACCGTGTGGTGGGCTCGGGAGGCACGTCGAAGCTCAACCGGGTTGTTCACTTGGACATGGTCAACAAGAAAGCAGTGGAAGCGATAAGCGCCGTTTCAAAGAAACCTCACGGGATTTTCTGTGTCGACCTAAAAGAGGACGCGAAGGGTGCTCCCTGCCCAACTGAAATCAACTGTCGGTTCACAACCAATGTCCACTACCTCTCGCTTGCTTCAATAAAACTTGGACATCCCGAATGGAATTTCCCGTGGCTCGCGGCCAGATTAGCCCTGGAAGAGGAGATACCCGACTGCGCCAAGACCGATGCCTTACCAGATGATTTGTGGTTTACGAAAAACACAGACATGGGCTTTACAATGGTTCGAGGAAACCATTGGAAGGCTGGGGAAGTTTTCTGATAGCAGAATCTATTTTCCTCGTCTATGGAAATAGAGCCTTACCTGACGATCCCAAATGAAAAGCCATGTCACCGAAAGAACGAGGGCGATGAGCCCCTTTACTGCTGCGTCGAAATACAGACCGAGAAACATGCTCGTGCTCACAAGGTTCAATGGTGCAATGATTTTGGTCAGGACGCCAAATCCAAAGAGCATGAGACCCCACTGCGTTACGAAAACGACTAGTTCGTAGCCGACAGCGCGTTTGTTCATCGTGGAACTCCTGTCAAGAGAAGAGTAATCACTGCCAAGCTCGCTGAGGTTAGGAAGAGCATCCATATCGTGGATACGATCTCATTCTCGGTGGCGGGACGACCTATGAGTAGCGTTCTGACCAAAGTCAACGGGGCGCGCGGATCTTCTGAATCAGCGAGCCTCCCGTCTGGCAGGAGCTTTGTCGGTTTTGAGGTCAATTCCCTGTGTTCCGTGAAGCGTCGAATCCTTGAGAGGAAGAAGAAGGAATTCTGGATGTTGGGGAAGATCGCAACAATGCTTGCGATCTCAGTTCTCCCGAGAATCGCCAAAGCACCCACTGAGGCGCCGATTGACAGTTGACTGACATTCCCCGCGAACGCCCGTGCCGGAAAACGGTTGTAGTACAGGAATCCTAACAGTGAGAACATTAAGCTAGCATAGAGAAAGATAGACGTAGAACCGGCTCCGACGAGCAGCGAGCCAATAAGTAGCCCTCCCGCAACTATCGATATCCCCCCAGCCATCGAACCGTTGAGAGGGTCCAGCATGTTGACCGTGTTCGATGTAACAGAGACGGCGACTAGTATTGTGAGAGGATAGATTACTGGAAGATGGTAACCCCCGAACAACGGGACGTGCAGAGTTGAGGTATAGACTTGACCTGGAAATGCCAGACCCAGAATTAAGACGGGCAAGCCGCAAAGGAGCGTGAGGAGAGGCTTGAAGATTCCTCTCAGCTTGAGGCGATCATCGACCGCGCCTACAAGTGCAGCAAGTCCAACGACGAGACAATAAGCTAAGAGAGGTATCGAGCTTGATCCTCCAACCATAGCGTAAATTGCAGCGAAGAGCACGAGGGTGATCGGAACCGCGACCCCGACCATCTCCGGGATCTTGGGTCGGTTGAGTTTGTGGACGTCGATTCCGATTATTCCATGCTTTAAGTTCCAATACATGAAGAATCTAGTGAGAGCCAGAGAAACGGGAAATGAGCCTAGGGCGATTAGGATTGCAATCGTGTTCGCCAACAGTGTGCTGAAGGAAGGGTTATCAGTGGTTTTGAACCGGCGGACCGGAGGTAGTCTTGGCTCAAACCGGCCATCCGTTCATTCCCAACTCGAGCGATCAGCTTCGAACGAGTATGTTGAAGACTATTGGAATCAGCTCGCTCGACGAGCTTTATTCCGACATTCCACTAGAAGTCCGATTGAACCGACCGTTGAAAGTGGACGGTTTCGCTTCTGAACAGGAAGTCCGCTCAAGCATCGAGCAACTTTTCAAAGAGAACAAGTCAGGGTCAGACTACAATTCGTTTCTTGGCGCGGGAATATACAACCATTACATTCCAGCAGCAGTAAAAGCGATAGTATCGAGAACAGAATTTCAGACCTCATACACACCCTACCAGGCGGAAATCTCTCAAGGTCTTCTGCAATCGCTCTTTGAATTCGAATCCATGATCCGCGACTTGACCGCTGTAGACGCAGTAAATTCGTCCCTCTACGATGGATCGACGGCTCTCGGAGAGGCGGCCCGAATGGCAGTTCGGGCGACAGGAAAATACAAGGTGATCGTTCCAAGAAATCTTCACCCCGACAAGCTGTCCGTACTTCGAAACTATACTGAGCCCGTTGGGATAAGACTCGAAGCTTTCGGGTACGACGAGGAGACAGGAGGTCCGGACCTCAACGATCTTCAGTCAAGACTCGATCGTGAGACGGCGGCAGTCTATTGTGAAGTGCCTTCGTTTTTCGGAACGTTGGACGCCGATGTTGTTAGAATCCCTTCGCTATGCCATGAGAAAGGAGCTCTCTCGATCGTTGGGTTCGACCCGATTTCGCTCGGCGGCCTCAAGCCACCAGGCGAATACGGCGCAGACATTGTTGTTGCGGAAGGTCAGTCTATTTCATCTGAGATGAATTTTGGAGGTCCGGGACTTGGAATCATCGGTTGTAGGGGAGAGAATCTTCTACGCCAGATTCCGGGTCGACTCATTGGTATGACGACCACAATCAATGGTACGGACAAGGCGTTCAGCATGGTTCTTCAAACGAGAGAACAACACATCCGCCGAGAAAGAGCCACGTCCAACATCTGCACGAACGAGGCTCTCCTTGGCATTGGGGCAGCTGCCTATCTTTCACTTCTAGGACCCAAGGGATTACACGACTTGTTCGAATCCATCCTCGTAAAGACGAGGTACGCCATCAAGAGGCTCCAAGAATTACCGAAGGCCTCTGTCCCAAGGTTTGAAACCCAACATTACCAAGAGTTCGTTGTCACCTTCAAACGGGCTCGAGGCATCACATCAAAGATTAACCGCAGACTTCTCCTCGCGGGCACGCATGGTGGCAAGAGCCTGGTCGAGGACTTTCCGGAGCTTGGTGAAAGCTCGCTTCTCTGCGTGACAGAAATCAACAGGGGCGAAGCCATCGATCGATTCTCGGGTCTGATGACGAAGCTTCTGAGAGGTTCGAGATAATGTATCATCAAGCCACTTGGGACGAACCGCTCATTATCGAAAAGTCCCAAGCCGGTAAGAGAGGCCATATCCCGACGGGGCCTAGCGACGTTGAAAGAAAGATTGCTGGTGATCTCGGGAGTGCTGTGCCGATGGCTCTGAGAAGAAACGGTCTTCCCCCTCTCCCTGAGGTCTCGGAGCCCGAAGTTATTCGTCACTTCGTCCGACTCTCCCAGGAGAACTACTCGCCCGATCTGGGAATCTATCCCTTGGGTAGTTGTACTATGAAGTACAATCCGAAATCGGCCGAGTTAGCGGTCTCGACTCACAAGCTGGAGAAGCTTCATCCTGAACAGGACGAATCGACGGTCCAAGGGATGCTTGCGATGCTGTTCCGTTTGGACAAGATCTTGGCAGAGATTACGGGGATGAGCCGTATGTCCCTCCAGCCTGCGGCTGGTGCCCACGGGGAGTACTTGGGGTGCCTCATCATTCGATCCTATCATCGTTCGAGGGGGGAGCTGGAGAAGAGAACGGAAATGATTGTGCCAGACTCGTCACATGGCACGAACCCTGCCAGCGCGGCCATGGCCGGGTTCAAGGTCATGGTCGTTCCATCGCACTCCGAAGG
>VBBB01000101.1:4173-10952 GCA_005882955.1 Candidatus Bathyarchaeota archaeon
AACTAGCGGGTCCGAACACGGCGGGACTGATGATTACGAATCCCAACACGTTAGGAATTTTCGAGAAGAATATTCTCGAAATCGCAAAGATCGTCCACCAGGCAGGGGGCTTGCTCTACTATGATGGAGCGAATTTCAATCCATTGCTTGGAAAGGTCCGACCGGGCGACATGGGCTTCGACATTGTCCACCTGAATCTTCACAAGACTTTCGCGACTCCACACGGGGGTGGAGGCCCGGGCGCGGGCCCAGTGGGCGTGACCAAAGAGCTGGAACGCTACTTGCCGATTCCCTTGATAGGATTTGATGGGAAGAAGTATTTCTACGATTACAATGTTCCAGATACGGTCGGAAAGATCAGAGCGTTCCACGGCAACATTGGAATTCTCGTCCGCGCCTATGCATACATCACGAGCCTGGGTGCGGAGGGACTCAAGACAGTCGCAGAGACGGCGGTCCTCAACACGAACTACATTTTGTCTCGGATTCTAGCAAGCGGCACATACGACCTTCCCTTCGCTCGAGCTAGGAAGCACGAGTTTGTTCTCAGTGCAAAGAAGCTCTACGATTCAACAGGGGTTAGGGCGATGGATCTTCAAAGGCGTCCACGCTCCGACCACATATTTTCCGCAGATCGTGGACGAAGCTCTGATGGTGGAAGTTCCAGAGACTGAGAGTCTTGCAGATCTAGATCAACTAGTTGAGGCTCTTCTCGGAGTGTATCGTGAAGCTCAGACTAATCCAGAACTCGTGAAGGATGCGCCGCACTATGCATCCGTCAGGCGGATCGATGATGTGAAAGCCTCTCATCCGAAGACTCTGACACTGCATTGGAACAATCCGACGTTATTGGAGAATCGCAAAGTCTCGAACGAAGAGATATCTTCCCAAGAGTCGAAGTCGCGATTGACATCTCCGCCTAGCAGATAGTTAACGCGCGAGTCTCCCGTTTGGACAAATGCGTGCTTCGCATGACCCTACTATTTTATAAATGGATATGCACTTTGAGCTATTTCGTATTCGAATCGTAATACCTCTGCTTAGGATTCGTATATATCAAAGTCAGTAGTTTCACTGGGCTATCTTGTCGACTGAAGAAATAGTCTCTCATCAGCCACTATCATCTCACAGCTCACAAGTAGCAATTGTTGGAGTAGGTGGAGCCGGTAACAATCTTCTGAGCCAGGCAATCGATGGAGGAATCAGTCCGAGAAACTGCGTAGCAGTGAACACTGATCGCGGCCAGTTATCAGAATCCAGAGCACGGAACAAGGTCCTTCTGGCCGACTCAACAGAGACTAACTCTCCATTGACGAGGCAGCGAGGTGGAGAAGGTCAACTGTTAGCATACAGAGTATCCCCGTTTACCCGGGAATCTGATTTCACAATTCTACTGACGGGTCTTGGAGGAGCGACCGGGACGAAGGCGGCTCCTCTGATCGCGCAGTGGCACCGAGACCGAGTCAGACCTATAGTGTCAGTAGTAGCCTTGCCTTTCATCCATGAGCGAGAGAGACGCTTCGTGGCTCTTCGCGGTCTGAAGAAGATGGTCGAAGCATGCGATTGCACGGTCATTGTCGACAATTCTATCGAAAAGCCCGCTCTCCTAGATTCGAAAAGGGTCGCAGATGAAACAGCAGCACTCGCCGTGCGTGGTCTTTCAGAAGTGGTCGCTTCGAGCGACCAGATGATTAGTCATCAGATCCTCAACATCCTCTCATTGGGATCAGTTGCGACTGTATGCATCGGTCCAGTAGAATCGAAAGAAAGAGTCCAGTCAGCAGTATCAGACGCCCTAACGACCCCATCTGCGAGTCTCCCGTTGACGAAAGCCAAAGGAGCTGTCCTCCTCTTCAGAGGAATCGAGCCACTCAATAATGGTCAAGCGGCCCAAGCCTACGAAGCAATCTCGTCTCTGGTGGGTCATGACGTGGATTTCGTCCATGTGAGTACTAGATGTCAAGCACGATCGAGCTTGTCGATATTCTTGTCAGGATACACTTACGACATGGCACTCGGAACCGTTGACGATCTTATCGAGGACTTGTACGATATGGAATATGGACTCGAATCAAAGGCGACTAGAGTCGGCGTGCGAATGCCACTCTATGAGATGGAGCTGGCTTAGCCTACTCTTCATCTGATAATTTTTCGCACCCTATCACTGAAATGATAAGGTCGTCCTTCAGGAGCAACCTGTCCATTTCTTATAGCATTTAGAATTGAAGCAACGTTTCTCGATTCGACGTCAACAATCGTATAGGCCCTTCCGATTGTCTCCGGAATATGCGAATCGCTTCCGGCGGTTTGTGGCAGTTTCCTCTTCTCAGCGAAGCTTCTCGCTCGTTTCCAAGTGATGGAGTGGAGCATGCTAGCGGAGTTGATCACCTCGATCGCATCCGGCATGGTCGTTAGAATTTCTGGGTTTAGCGCTGAGCGAAGAAAGTCGTACGGATGTGCTACTATCGAGACGCCCCCCAGCCGCTTGATTTGCAAGATTGTTTCATCCGCGGACAATCGTCTCGGGACGGTGTCTGATACGCCGAGGCCGATAATGTGTCCATCACGGCTGGAGACTTCTATTCCGGGAATGATCAGTACTTCTGAAGGAAAGTTTCTTGCTAACACGTTATGATCCGTTATCGCCAGCCCGTCGAGGCCTCTATCCTCACACCTTGGGACCAGTTCCTCTGGTCGCGTATGAGCATCGGAAGATGCGGTTGTGTGGACGTGAAGGTCAAGCTTCAGCTTCAGAAGTTGTCACATTCCGTATTTCTTCGAGTCTGGTTCGGAGATTTTGAGCTGACACTTTGTGGAAAAGTGGTTGCATTGGCTTGATCCTAGCACCGGGCCTCGCAGTGATCGCGCCTGCGAGTTTCCAGTTTGGCTTCTTTCCTTGAAAGATGCTTCGATGGATTCGTGTCGCAGTCATAGGGAGGAATGGTTGGAGTTGTATTCCAATGGTGCCAACAATCTGTGCAGCTAAGCCCAGGGTCTGACCGGCTTCCGCGGGGTCTGTCTTGAAAGAGTGCCATGGTGCGCTCTCGTTCAGATAGCGGTTGCCTTCTCTTGCCAGTTGGACGACTTGTTCGAGGCCCTCTTTCAATCGGAACCGTTCAAACTTCTCGTCGAGACGTTTCGGCGATTCTTGAAGAATCTTGAAGATCGCTCTATCTCTCTCCTTGTCGGCGGCGAATTTCGGAATCTTATTCTTGAATCTTGTACTGATGAACGTGATGGTGCGATGAATAAAGTTGCCTAGCACGTCGTTGAGTTCTGTGTTGATCTTCCGTTCGAATTCTTCCCAGGTGAAGTTCGTGTCTCTCTGTTCGGGTCGTAGGCTGATGAGAGCGTAGCGCCAGTATTCTGCGTCCTCTAGCTCTAGTGCCTCATCTATCCAGACGCCGATCTTGCGGCTCTTGGAGAATCTTTGGCCTTCGAATTGTATGTATTCTGTGCTGGCTACTTCCCATGGTAGGTTGTATCCTTCGTGGCTGGCGAGTAGTAGGCCTGGGAATACGATGACGTGGAAGGGGATGTTGTCTTTGCCTATGAAGTGGATGTTGCGGCTGGCGGGGTCTAGCCAGTATTTCTTCCACTGGCCGGGTTTCTTGTTTTTTTCTGCCCATTCTTTGGCTGCGCTGATGTAGCCGAGGACTGCTTCCATCCAGACGTAGATGGTCTTGTCCTCGGCGCCTTTGAAGGGTGCGGGGATGCCCCAGGCTAGGTCGCGGGTTAGCGAGCGGGGTTTCAGTCCGTCTCTTATCCAGCTCAGGCTGAAGTTGCGCGCGTTCTCCGGGAGGTTCGGGTTCTCCTCAACGTACTTTTTCAATTGGTCTGAAAGTTTGGGGAGGTCGAAGAACCAGCTGGCTGATTCTTTCATTACAGGTGTGCTGTGGTCGAGGACGCAGTATGGATTGATCAGGTCCTTCGGGTCGAGTGCACTGGTCTCCTCGGGCGGGGATATAGTGGCAGTATGGACATTCTCCTTCTACGAACCTGTCTGGCAGGAAGCGCTTGTCGTTTTCGCAGTATGGCAGGATAATGTTCTGTTTGAAGACGTATCCGTTCTTGTCCAGGGTCCGGTAGAATTCTTGGACGAACTTCTTGTGGACTGGGCTCTCGGTGCGGGTGTAGTTGTCGAATTGTATGTTGAACTGTTTGATGCTGCGGGTGAAAATTCGGTGATACTGGTTGGTTAGTTGACGCGGTGTGATCTTGCGTTTTATTGCTTCAACTTCTATTGGTGCGCCGTGTTCGTCGCTGCCAGACACCATGACCACGTCTTCGCCTTTCAATCTCAAGTAGCGAGCATAGACATCTGCTGAGAGAAGGTGTGTGAAGGTTCCTAGGTGGGGTCTGTCGTTGACGTAGGGCCATGCGCTGCAGACTACCCATCTTCCCAGTCGACTCTCGTCCTCCGCTCTAGATGTTCTTGGGTCTTGAGCTTTGGATAAGCGTTTGCGACCGGAATATCGTTGAAATAGGCCAACCGACCATTACTAGTCATGACGCTATCAATGAACGACTATGACGCCTTGTTGGATCGGGCATTATCGAAGATCACACAATCCACTGGCACCGGCGAGCGCTTCGAGCTGCCAATCGCTATGGTACAGATAATCGGGCAGAGGACGATTGTTGTGAATTTCTCTGATGTTGTTGATCGGTTGAACCGTGATCCGCATCACGTCTTGAAGTATCTGGCGAAGGAGATGGCTACGGCGGGGTCGTATGAGGGTGGTCGCGGCTACTTCCAGGGCAGGTTCTCGCGTGAGACGATTAACCGGCTGATCAGTGTCTACTCGAACAGGTTTGTTATCTGTCCAGTCTGTCACAGACCGGATACTCGTGTCGTCCGGGAGGGGCGATTGTCCTTCTTGGTCTGTGAAGCGTGTGGCGCGCGATCGTCAATCCTGACGACATAAGGGGTGCTTCTTGGACCTCGTCTACGCCGCGTCCTACAAGACCGAAAAGGGCTTGCTGGTGGCGTGCTGCGACGAGGAGTGTATGGGTCGCATCTTCCGCGAAGGACGACTCAAACTGGCGCCTGAATCCAAATTCTACGGGAGCGCAGTTGTAGGATTGACGGAAGCGGTTGTCTTGATGGTCGGTGCTGATATGCTGAATCTTGTTGGTAGAAAGGTAGTGGATGCGGCCATCAATAATGGACTGGTTCATCCGGACGCTGTCATAACCATAGCCGGGGTCCCACACGTTCAGGTTATGAAACTCTAGGATTTTCTGGAAAACGGTTTCTGTGTCGCGAGACTAGCACGCATACCCATTTTTTCTAGAGGGTCCCGAGCTGACCATATTCTAAACGCGGACCCATCAACATCCCGCTAAGACGGGGCTATTCATCTCCAGTTGACATTAACATCGTTGTGGACCCTTAGCCGTTTTCTAGGCGTTTTCCTTGGGACTCGCAGGGAGATGGCTTTGGGGCTGCATTCCCTTCCCTCTGGCCCACCTGTAGATTTCGTTCCTTGACATGGCGAGACCTGCGTAGAAGATCGTGTCGAATAGAAGGAGAAAAGCGCAAACATGTTCCAGTATGCGGTCCGCTTAACCGCGAGTGGGATGCACGGACAAGGATGGAATGTTGCAAATGTACAGAGTTGTACGTTGAATGCACTTGTGTACGTGGAAGTTAAACGGTGATCCAAGGTCTTAACGTACTCTTTGAAAATTCTATGATCGGAAAGCAATCCACGATAGTACTCTCCACCATACTAGTAGCCATTGGAACACTCTCGATCTTCAGCATTCTACCGGTAGGCGGGACAAGCCAGCCGAGCGACTATGCAACCGTGCTGTTGAACGCTCAGCCGCTTTCAAGCTATCAGGGAAACATACAGGGATACACCGCTACCATGCCTCAGCCGGGAAGCAAGCTAGACATGTCAAGCCCGGCGGTGATCTCGTACGAGGGATACCTGGCAAACCAACACTTTCTTGCCAAGTCTGCAATTGCAAAGTACGCTCCGCAGGTGCAAGTCATCTACGACTACTACACTGTCCTCAACGGCCTCGCGGTGAAGCTCAACGGCTACAGCCTTTCCCAGCTTAGCTCGATTGGCGGAATAGTAGACAGCTCGTACTCCTTCAATGTACACTACGACATGAACAGGTCCAACGCTCTGATCGGCTCGCCAACATTGTGGGCCGCGGACGGAGGGCAGTCCAACGCGGGCGCTGGAATGAAGATCGGTATCATCGACACTGGGATAGACTTCACGCATCCGTTCCTCACGGACAACAGTCTTGTTGTTCCAGCAGGATATCCAAAATGTGATGCACTAGACTCGACTGTTCACCAGGCAAACACGGCTTGCAAATACGTTAGCAACAAGGTTATCGTTGCGAAAATGTTCTGCACCCAGCCAGTCTGTGTCGCTTTCGATGCCCAGGCGAAGCAGGATCACGGTTCGCACGTGTCAGGTATTGCGGCGGGAGTCGCGAACACTTGCGCGCCCTTCGTCGGCTGCACCATGAGCGGAGTGGCGCCCAAAGCCTTCCTCGGAAGCTACAACGTGTTTCCAGGAAACGTGACAGACGCCTCCTCGGCCGACATCGCGATGGCAGTGGACGCCGCGGTCGCTGATGGCATGGACGTTCTCAACCTGAGCCTAGGCGGGACCCCGACAAGCCACGACCCTCTCGTCACAGCTGTAGATGATGCGGTAGACGCTGGTGTGATTGTCGCTATCGCTGCCGGAAACGCGGGTCCGGGGCCAGCCACGATCGAGTCGCCTGGAATCGCTGACAAAGTCATA
>VBBB01000101.1:10977-16853 GCA_005882955.1 Candidatus Bathyarchaeota archaeon
CACACTTCGTCGGAATACCCGTCACAGTGCCCAGTCTCGGAACCTTCGGCGCGGCACTAGGACAATTCAACAACTTCGGAACAGTCAACAACTCCCCCTACAGCACGACAACCCCGACGAATGGGTGCACTGCAATCACGAACAACATCTCGGGCCAGATAGCTCTCATCGCGCGAGGCACGTGTACCTTTTCAACAAAGATCAGGAACGCTCAAGTCGCAGGCGCGACCGGGGTCCTAGTGTACAACAGTGTTGCTGGAGATCCAACCGCTATGGCCCAGGATGGCACTCCCAACCAGCCCACCATCTCCGCGGCTATGGTCTCTAGGCCCAACGGATTAGCCATGGCTTCTGCTTCAACTAAGACCGTCTCGATCGACGGGACGATGCAGCAAGAGTTCTTCACTGATGGTCCCAGCGCCGACATTCTCGCCGGCTTCTCTAGCGTTGGACCTGCCATGATCAAGAACCAGGTCTTGCGAGAGGTCAAGCCTGACGTTGTGGCTCCAGGCGTCAACGTCTACAGCTCGATTCTGATGACCTCTTGTGCTCAACCGCCGTGCTTCGCCTTCTTCCAGGGCACCAGCATGGCCACACCCCACGTCGCCGGATCTGCAGCGCTAATCAAGCAGCTGCACCCGAACTGGTCTCCTGAACAGGTCAAATCCGCACTAGGGAACAGTGCCAAGCGGCCAGTTGGTAGCAGCTCCAGTAATACACGATTGAACAATCCGATGAACCGCGGAGGCGGACGCATCGACCTAGCCGCGGTCACAAAGATTACCGCAACGATCAACGCTCACGGCTCAGCTAATCTCGGCTTCGGCCGGTACTCGGCAAGCGGTGACAGCGGCACATCCTCCTTCCCGGTGGTTGTCCAGTCAGTTGTCAGCTCGAGCGTGACCTACACTGTATCCGTCTCTCCAGCAGTCGACGGCGCAAACCCCCCGGTCGTAGCAGTGTCGCAGACAACGATCAGTGTGACTGGCCAGGGAACTGCAAAGTTCTCGGTCCTACTGACGGTGTCCCCAACAAATGCCCAGGGCGACTACTACGGCGACATAGTGCTGACCGGTGGGACAGTGACGCTCCAGATACCATACTGGATAGAGATCGTACCATAACAGAGCAGACCAACAACCTCTCCTCTCCCTTCTTTTCTTCACCTCTCAGCTACGTTTCGGCCCATTGTGTAGACATGATCGGAAACTTGTTGGGCTGTCGCAGAAGGCTTATTGGGACTTGGCCGAAGACCCGGGTCTCTTGTAGCCCGGTGGTGTAGTGGACTAGCAAGGGTCGAAAACAGTGACCCGGGCCAATGATGGGCTTTGGACTCCAAGACCATGGAAGAGACCCATCGATGGGGTTCGAATCTTCCCGGGTTACCAAAAACCCAGACTCGAACATGCCCGCTCCTGCTACACTCCACGCACCAGTAGAGTCTTCCGAGGAAGCCATTTCCCAATGGCGGGGAGAATAGCAAAGTGTACGCGTCGCGGTAGCTTATCGACCCTGAGCTAGGTAAATACGATAGAGCTAACTACCAACGATTCGGATAGTATCTTATCTTTGAGAAGGATAGGATATCTCGTGACCGGATTCCTCATAGTGCTCTCAGCGACCATCATGAACGAAGGATCTCCACCCTCATTATTACCCCACGTATCGAAAGCACAAGCCGCAAGCATCTCAATAACTCTCGCGGGCTGCGTGACGCCAACTGGAACCTGTACCTCGGCCGGTTGGTGGGAGGGTACGATTCATGACCCGACAATAACTGTTACTCAGGGAGACACACTTACACTGCACTTAAGCAGCGCTGATCATAACACTCACCAGTTCATAGTTGATGTTGATGGGCTTGGTACTTGTTCGACGACAGACCCTTGTTCATCATTGTTTTCATCAGGAACAACGTTCACTTTCATTATAGGCATGGCGAGCGGAACATATGATTACGGTTGCACTATTCATCCTCAGATGATTGTACTGGGAGGTTTCATAGTCAATCCTGGGACTCCTCCTGACTTCAGCATCTCCGCTAGTCCGGGCACCGTTTCCGCCAACGTTGGTGTTCTAGGCAATTCGACGATAACTATTGCTCCTCAAGGCGGTTTCACGGGGACCGTTGGCCTTGCTTCCACTACCAACTCAACGAATCTATCTTGCACTCTCTCTCCAACGAGCATCTCGGGAGGTTCAGGGAGTTCTATCTTATCGTGCAATGGCAGTGTCCAGGCCAAATATCTTGTCACTGTGACAGGCACTAGTGGCAGCGTCTCTCACTCAGCGGGCGTGGTCTATAATGTGACAACAAGCGGGACGGTTGGAGGTAGCATCGTCCCGGTGGACATGTCAGGGCTCTTGCCACTGTACATCGGCCTTGGGTTAGCATCGGCAGGCCTCTTTGCCGCGGTTTTGGTCTACGGCCGACGCCGAGCACCATAAGCCTGAAGATTCCGTGGGCTGAACCTAACCCCCACTGGGGTATATGCTAGGTGAACTTCGAACCTCCCCGGGCTACCAAAACCGAGACTCGGACATGCCGGCGCTCCCGCGTAACGCTTTTCGGAACGTCGGGAGGAGCTGTCGGAAGTAATCATAATCCCTGCCAAGTATCTAGTAACGGCTGGCCATGCGAGTCAAATGTGGACAATTTCATCTTCCACAAAGTTAATACATTGTGAAAGGCAATTAGACACTATTCTGGCATGCAAGCCAAGCCTCGCAGACTAACAAAGAAGACAACTGCGATTATTGCCGTAGTCATTGTTGCAATCGTGATCGCTTCAGGCGGAGGCAGCTACTACTACATCAATTATATCGCGTCAAGACCCGCAGCGTGCGCGCTTCCATCCGGGAGAGATGCGATAAAGGTCGGCTTCACTATCTCGCTGACCGGCACCTACAACGTTGAGGGCGGCAAGTCGCTCGCTGGCATTCAGGCAGCGGCCTGTTGGATAAACAGCAACGGCGGCATAACCGTCAACGGAAAAACGTACAACATTATACTCGACTACTACGACGACGCGAGCACATCGAGTAACATTTCTCCCCTCTATACGAGGATCATCTCACAGGATCACGCACAATTTCTCCTTGCCCCGTACAGCAGCCTCTTGACAGGTACTGCAGCACCACTTGCAGATTCGTACAACTTGGTCATGCTGTCGCATGGCGGCTCGGCAGACTCGATCTGGACTAAGGGCTACAAGACCCTCTTCGAAGTTCTTAGCTCTGCATCAACCTACTTCAACAATGCGATCGACTGGCTCAAAGCCAACCATCCAAGCGATAAACTTGCATTCCTGCACGCAGACGACTCATTCTCCACCGTTGCTAGTGTTGCAGCATCCAGGTACGCGGCGCAGCAAGGGCTATCCGTGGTCTACAACGCCTCATATCCGTCGATGGGGACGCAAGACCTGTCAACGCAGCTCACCGCCGCCCAGGCGGACGGAGCCGACGACCTACTAGGCGGAGGTCACTATGCCGACGGCCTTAAGATCGTGCAACAACTATCGTCCGTCGGATGGACCCCCAAGTTCATCTCGTTACTGGTGGCCGTAACAGAACCACAGTTCCAGCAACAGCTCGGTGGCGCAGCAAACCTTGTGACAGGCCCGTCGCAGTGGGAAACGAATGTGACGTACAACCCGGCCTCGGCCCAGACAGCAGGCATTCCATGGTATGGTCCAACCGAGTCCCAATTCGTCGACTATTACTCGAAGCAGGCGAACGCTGGTGCTCCAACCTACCACTCAGGAGAGGCTGGTGCCGCTATTCTTGTGCTCGCGAACGCGATCGAGAAAGCAAACAGCACTGATACGACAGCCGTCAGAGAGACGATCTTGAGCATGCACATTATGACCTTCTTCGGACAGTTCCAAGTCGACGCCACAGGAAAGCAGATCGGACACAGCATGGTGCTCGTCCAATGGCAGAATGGAGCATTAGCAGTGGTCGCACCCAGCACCGCAGCATCCGGCACAGTCAAGTACCCGTACTCCGGCAGCTAAGCATCGCAATGGTCGCTGCCGATCTTGTCGTTAGAGATCTAGTATTCGGCCTTTTGCTCGGGTGCGTCTTCTCTGTCGTAGCTCACGGGCTCAACATCATCTGGGGAATCGTCAAGGTCATCAACATTGCCCATGGAGAGTTCATCATGCTCGGGGCGTACGGAGCCTACTTCCTCAACCTATTCGCCGGGTTGACTCCGCTCGAGGCAGCACCTGTCGACGCGGCCATCGGGCTACTAGTTGGATACGCTTTCTACTACACATTCCTCCATCGGGAGCTACGAGACAAGGAGACTATTACGCTCCAGAGCGAGATGGTGACGCTAGCAGCAACATTCGGCCTCAGCCTTTTCGTCAGCAACCTAGCCATTATCCTCTTCACCGGGAACCCTGTTGGCATCAACTACAACCCGGGCACGCTACAGTTCGGATATCTCCATGTTCCCCTCGCAGCACTCTACGTCGCCATTCTCTCAGTCCTGATAATAACGGGGACCTGGTTGTTCCTAGAGAGAACATTCATCGGCTCCGCAATACGCGCGTATGCGCAGGACGTGACGGCGACTGAGCTGGTCGGAGCCAATCCGGCCAAGGTCGCATCACTCGCCACAGCGTTAGGGTTCGCCGTTACCATGGCCGGGGGAGCGCTACTCACAGTCTGGATCCCTGTCGGCATCAACCCTCTAATGGGGGCGCTTTACGCTCCTATCAGCTTCGTCATCGTCGTTCTTGGAGGACCTGGGAAGATGTGGGGAAGCCTGGTTGGCGGGCTAACATTGGGGGTCGTCATTGACGTTGTCCAAGCCTTCACCACTGTGGAGATTGCTTATGCTGCCGCTTTCCTGATCCTGATCCCTGTCCTCGTATTCCGCCCGGAAGGTCTTCTGAAAAGATGATCGAGAAGCCAGGCCTTACACTCTATGGGCTTTTCATCGTCATGGCTCTTCTCGCCGCAGCCGCCTTGCTGCTCGGAGTAGCAGTCTCCTCGATACTTGTTCTCCTATTGGTCTATGCAGCCCTAGCTTACTCGATCAACTTCATCACCGGCATGATAGGTTACGTTGACTTCGGCCATGTCCTCTTCATGGCCATCGGCTCCTACGCGCTAGCAACGCTGGTGAGCCATTACGAGGCGAATCCGTTGCTGGGCGTCGGTCTAGGCGCTCTGCTCGGCCTGGTCTTCGCTCTCGGCATAGGCCTCGTCATCCTGAGATTCCGAGGCGTCTACTTCGCCATCACCACGGTTGTCCTCGTTCTGGCCGCCTACAACATAGTCCTACAGTTTCCCCAGCTTGGCGCGGGCGGCGAAATAATCGTCAATCTAACTTTTCAGCCGCTCGCTACCTACTTCACGATCTGGACCATAGTATTGATCGAGATAGTCTTGACCTATTATGTCAACAGGAGCAGGATCGGCTTCGGGATCAGGGCGATAAAGAACGAGGAGGACGCTGCGAGCTCCGTCGGGGTCAGCCCTCGGACGCTGAAACTGACTGGGTACATGCTCGGGGGACTTTTCGGAGGTGCTGCTGGAGCAGTCTACGCATGGTCCATTTCAGGCGTGACCGCGGGACCAGCATTCGATTTCACGTTCTCGCTCTTGATGCTAGCCATGATAATCATCGGAGGAGTGGGAACATCGATAGGACCACTCTTGGGGGCGGTTGTAGTCTACATCCCGTCATACTTTCTCCTAACCACAGTCGCACAGGCACAGCCACTCATAATCGGACTCCTCGTAATCATCATGGCTCTCTTCCTGCCAGACGGGATCGTCGGGCTGCTCAGACGATCGAATGAACATCTAAGGCTAGTGCTGGAGTAAGCATGCCCATCCTCCAGGCAAGCAACATTTCA
>VBBB01000101.1:16959-17341 GCA_005882955.1 Candidatus Bathyarchaeota archaeon
AGAAACCAACCTCAGGAATCGTGAAACTAGACAGGAAGAGGATCGACAACCTTGAAGCGAACAGGGTTGTCGGATACGGCCTCGCCAAGACACACCAGATACCGAAGCCATTCTCCAATATGACGGCGAGAGAGAACGTGGCGGTCGCAGTCCTCTATGGCAGGCGGAACATCCATTCCCCAAGCTTAGCCCTGCAAGAAGCTGAGAGGATCCTCTCGCTCGTCGGAATGAGATCGAGGAACGACGCATCCGCGGGCAGCCTTACAGTCCAGGAGAAGAAGAGGCTCGAATTTGCGAGAGCACTCGCCACTGGAGCCAGCGTATTGCTACTCGACGAAGTTTTCGCAGGTCTGTCTCCAGAAGAATTGAAGGATTCGATTCA
>VBBB01000102.1:0-1214 GCA_005882955.1 Candidatus Bathyarchaeota archaeon
CTCACTTAGCTCGCTGAACAGAATGTGAGTCTCAACCTCGGCAATTGACGCAAGCTCCGGGACAACGCTTGCGAGGTCCGCTGCGGTCAGTGCCGGTTGGACAGCTCCTGTCCGGTAGTCGACGCGGCTTGCGATAGTGCCTCCTGTGCTGATGATTGCCACTCTGGGCAATCCGGGACGCTTCTGTGGAGAAGGTGGTTTCGTAAAGTGCGGCTTCGGGCCTTCTCCTATGACCTCTATCTTCTCCGTTTTCTCGTAGTGGATTCCTATGTTGTATCCGTTCTTGAGTTTGAGAACTAAGTGGTTCGGATCAGTGTATTCTGATCTAGGGAACAGTGTTCCTTCGAAAACCTCGCCTGATCTTGTGGTGATTCTAATGATGCTGCCAATCTCGGCGTTGGCGCTCTTAAGTCGGCTCAGGATTTCTCCGTGGTATCCTTCGAGTCCGGAAGCTGACATGGCTTGATTTTACCTCGCTTCTATCCAGCAGCGGCTTTCCTAAGTCAACGATTTGGATACGTAGGGTCCATCGGGTCGATAGTTGAAACGTGAGTAGTAGCTCTTCGTCCCAAGAGCGCTTATCACAACCATCTTGGTCCTGTCATACTCCTCGGACGCTACGCGCTCAGCCTCAACTACAAGCCTAGATCCGTAGCCTTTGTGCTGAAACGCCAATTCTGATCTTGTGCCAACGGGAACAGTTTGACCGAAGACGTGCAGTTCGCGAATAATCGCGGCATTCTTGTGCTCGATTTCGGGACGATGGGAGTTGTCGCCCGGAATCCGTAGCCGAACATATCCAACTAGTAGGCTTTGGGCTGGGTCCTCGAATGAGAGAAAGATCTCAGTGCCGCCCGACGCCTCGTAAGTCGTTTCTTGAATGCTGACATCGTCGATTCTAGGGTTCGAACCGTTTCGCATAATGTGCTGTCCAACTTCCCGACATCTTATGCAACGACACTTGATTCCTTGACGACCCAGTTCTTCTTGGACCAGTTGGCGAAGGTTTCCGTTCTTCACTCCATCCGCGATTCCATCAACAGGAATCTCTCGCTGAATTCTCATTATCCTTACCCATGGAGGGATGAACCGTTTGATCTCGGCGATTAGACGGGCGGCTTGCGCTGTCGAGTAGGGCTTGTACTCTCCCGTTTGCCATTGTTCATACAGTTTGGTTCCAGGTGTGACGAGACATGGATAGATCTTCAGCATGT
>VBBB01000102.1:1281-8042 GCA_005882955.1 Candidatus Bathyarchaeota archaeon
AGGGAGACCCAGCATCATATGGTATCCTACTTTGAGACCCGACTCTTTCAGAGTCTGCGTGGCTTCGACAACGTCTGCCACTGAATGATCGCGATGAATTCTCTCGTATACATCGTCGTAGAGGGTCTGGACACCTATCTCGACTCGGGTAACACCCATGGAGAGCATGTGGTCTACGTGGTCTCTCTGAGACCAGTCGGGCCGGGTCTCGACCGTAACTCCGACGTTTTTGACCTGAGCCGTCTCGGCAATTTGCTTGGCTTCATCAAGCGATTCTGACTCCTGGTCATTGAGAGCGTCTAAGCATCTCTTGACGAATTCTTCCTGATACGAGCGAGGCATGAACGGAAAGGTGCCTCCTATCAAGATCAGTTCCACCTTGTCGACGAAGTGGCCCATGTGCCTTAGCTGCGATAGTCGACTGCTGACTTGTTGGAAGGGGTCGTACTTCGATTCGAGAGCCCTCATCACCGCGGGCTCTTTTCCAGTGTAGGCGCGCGGGACGCCTACCTCCGGACCTCCAGGGCAATAGGTGCATTTTCCGTGAGGACAGACGTAGGGCTTGGGCATCACTGCCACGGTGGTTACGCCGCTGATGCCGCGTACCTGTTTGTCAGTCAGGACGGGTCGGAGTCTCGGTCGAAGATCATCGGATAAGAGTTGAAGGATGCTTGAGTTTGCTGGAACAAACGGGGACTTGTATTTTCTGCAGACCTCTATCTTGACCTTGTTGACATCCTCTTTAGACGGATTTTCGAGAGCTAGGAGTCGTTCAAGAATCTTGATTGAGATTTGCTCGACAACCTGGCTCATGTGGGGACGCCTTGGAATCTGCGTCTGTTAGACTGGGCTGGGCTCTAACTGTCTTTCTATCGGTTTCCCATATACCCGTCCTTTCCACGAGAAGCCAAAGCCAAGAGACCCTCGAACGGTCGAATCGATCCCGATGAAAATGTAGACTACGATAGCAAGCGGGAACATCAGCGCGTATACAGAGCTGACTCCAATGGAATTGTCAAGCATGACCATGCCAAGCCACAGGAGTCCAGACATGAAGAGTCCGGCGATCAGGTAGACGTTCAGAGGGGTTGCTGCTGCCAGTAAGATGCCGTAACCTAGGACAGCGAATGGCATTACAAGGAACGTAAACATCAGGAAGATTCGAGTGACCGCTCTAGGTAGCATATTCCTCTCGGATACCGTGTAGAAGTTCTTTCTCCAGCCTCGCCAGATCTCACCTAGGCTGGCGTACATTCTGACTCCCAGGGCATCAGAGGCGGTGACAAATCGCAGCCGCATCCCTGCCCTCTTCAGCAATCTCCCCAGGGAATAGTCCTCGATAATCTTGTCGCGAACCGCATAATGTCCGCCAATCTTGTCGTAAGCCTCTCGACGAAAGAGCATGTACTGCCCATTTCCAATCGCGTTCTGCCGATGATCATCATTGACCAATTTCCCGCCGACGAGAATCATGATCAGAAGAAAGATGGGCGGCTGCAAGAGCCTCTCCCAAAAACTCCTCAGGATAGTTCCAGGCGCAAGTGTAACAAGATCTGCGTTCTCAGACTGAAGGTAGCTAACGGATCTTGCCAGGCTATCTGTTGCGTGAACGGAATCACCATCGGTGAATAGGAGCAGCTCGCCTCGCGATTTCTTGCATGCCCAGTTCTTTCCTACCCAGCCTTCTGGCAGAGGCTGCTCGTCAACTAGCGTAATCTCATGGGCGAACTTCTGAACAAGCTCCCGGGTCCCATCGGTTGAAGCACCATCCACAACAATGATCTCCTTGTTGGGATACTCAAGACCCAACAATGAGCTGACACAGTCACTAACGGTTCTGGCCTGGTTTCTGACAGGCAAAATTATGGAAACTGGAGGAAAGCTGCTGGCGGTCCCAGTCTGGTTCGGAAGGGTCGGGAAGTGCATCAAGGTACGATACTCGTAGCCAGCAAACAGGAAGATGAGGAGTGATTGGAGGCCGAGCAAAACATCGATCGTCAAGGACAAGGATACTTGGACCAACCAGCGAGTTATAGTCAGTCGGACGTCGCATCAAATCTATGCTATTAAGTTGGTCAGGGTCTGACCATATGCTCGTTGACTAGACTCGACGAATCTAACAAACAGACTAAGGCCAGACGAGAGTCTTCCCGTCACATAGTGTCTACGGGATCCTTTCCAATTCAGATTGATCGAGACATTCGGATCAATTTGCTGGAACCGAGGCATGCACTCGATCTGTTCGAGCTCGTGAATTCGAACAGGACTCAGCTTAGAGAATGGCTGTACGATCACTTTGTCGATACTGTTGCCTACAGCATGCTTTCGTCTGAATGGAAAAGTCGAACGGTTTAGGGCTTAGACCCTGATGTAGTTCTGGCCAGGTTTTCTGCCCAGAACAAATCTCTTCTGCGCATTCCTACGGACCCGCTCGCGCGGCGAAAGCCCTGGTTTGTCTAGAGCTACGATCTTCGGAGTCTGCTGTCTGACTTTTCCTGCTTTTGTTAGCGAGCCATGAGTAGGCGTAAGTTTCTATCTCCCTTTGCTATGTCGATGAAAAATGCTGACCGTTCTAATTAACGCTTCGTTTCTCCGGAGCTATGAACTAGACCAAGTCTCAATCAATGGCCTGCATTCAGCGGAACCCTCTTGCCCGAGAGATCGCGCCTCATGTGTCCGAATTCAGGCATGCCACTAAGTTCCGCCTCCGAGAATACAGGTCCGTCATGGCAGACAAGGTAGGGTCCGATTACGCAAGCCGCGCAGATTCCCACGCCGCACTTGAACACTCTTTCTAGGCTTACTTGGATGTGGCAGCGAGTTTCCATTGCGAGGTCGTAGGACCTTGGGGACCTGGTTCTTCTCTCCGTATGATCCATCGTCAGTTGCGAAAATGAGTTTGAATTGGTGTTCTTTGCTGTCGGCTATCAGCCAGTCTTTGAAGAGGAGTTCGCTGGCGGTCCGCGCTCCCGTGATGAGAGTGACGTCACGGCCACGAAAGTGAACTAGGAGAGACAGCAGTGGGACAAGGCCTGTTCCGCCCCCGACAACCAAGAGTTTGTGATGGTGCCCAATGCTGTACGGGTGGCCGTAAGGTCCCCGGACCCAGAACAAGTCGCCCGGCTTTTTCTCCCAGAGAGCTGTACTGACCGGCCCACCTTTCTTGATAACAACACCCGCTTCGTTCTTGCCATGGATAGCGAGGACGCTCATTGGCACCTCGTCGACGCCCGGGACCCAGACCATGGCGAACTGTCCAGGGTGAGCCTTGTGCATGCTTACGTCACTAAACCAGAACGAGCGGATGGATGGAGTCTCGTCGACAATCCGCTCGAGTCTCACTGAGCGGGGCGTATGGAGCTGCGCTGTCGCCTGTTCCAAGGTTTAGAATCAGAATGTACCGGGATTACTAATGAGTTATGAATCACGGTTCCGTAAAGTCTTCCGTTGAGAGGCATTCTGCTTGAGGGTGTAAAATCTCGGTTGTTGGTCAGGGTCTCGTTTAGAATCCTAGCAACGGTCTTCGGTCTGATGTCCAGATCCATCTCGTTCTTACTTTATGCGACCTCATGCCGAGAGCAGGTATTATTTCAATTAGGTTATTCGGGTAACCGGGACGTAAGCTTCCTTCTCAGGGAGTCTGTCGACAAGCTTCATCATCTCAGCGTAGTGGTGGCTGATTATGTCTGCTCCTTTGGGTCCCATCATCTTTTCCGCGTTACTCTTGCACTGGTTGATGGCTGTCAAGATTCCCGTCTTGGTCGGGTCTGTGTAGCTGACGCCGCAGCTCTGGAATACTCCTTCGACGAACTGTTTGACCTGTGTCTTCAACATCTCATCGGTAACGGGCTGATTTAGGAGCGTGAAGAACTCCTTGTTCGCGCTCTCAAAGCATCTCAGGAGCTCGTCTCTGACCAGTTCTCCTGTAATCTGACTGGTTGGGATGTCGGGCGCCTTGTAAGCCCCGGTCATAGGGCCGCAATATGACATACGTTATATAAAGCCCTGTCCCTAACGCTGTGGACAATCGTTGCAACATAGTTCCTTCTCATCGCAAATCGACAGGGATCTCCTTGGAAAATTTGATTCTGAGATCTTGAGTCGGACCCCACATGTCGCTGGAGGAACTGAGACTGGAGTAGTTGCGAATCCGACTCCCCTAGTTGACCTAACTGACGCCCTATCCGAAGGCGCCAAGGCAGAGTACGGAATCAGAATAGACCCGAAGCGGGTCAGAGTCTTCGGCAAACTGGACTCTCAAATCTTCGGCGGCTCCGTCAAGGTCCGACCCGCGGTAGAGATAATCAGAGACGCAATCGCTACAGGTAAGCTTAGATCTGGCCAGAAGATCTTCGAAGCAACCTCCGGCAACTTCGGCTTAGCCCTCGGCATGCTGAGAGACCTCGGGCTAGAAGCCATCGTTCTCGTCTCGAGGAGGCTACAAGGAGGGGTCTTGGACGAACTCAAAAATGAAGGAGTGAGGTCTGTCAATCTCGATGTCGACATCTGCCCAGCACCAGGACTGAAGGTAGACCCGAACCTTGTGGTCGCAAAAGCCGCGGCGGCAAGTGTCCGAGAACAGCTCGCACAACTTGGCCTTGACACGGCGGTCTTCGACAAGAATCGAGGAGACGTGGAGGCACTGCTCGCGAAACAGGACGTGATCAGCCTTGCTAAGCTACTCGCCAGAATCTACGATGGATTCTGTCCAGAACAGTATGATAACGAACTCAACGTTCGGTCCCATGAGACAACCACCGCGCCAGAGATCGACCAGCAACTCAAAGCTCACGGCTACTCGCTCGGAGACTTCAGAATAATCACTGCCTTCGGAACAGGAGGAACCTCAGCCGGGCTTGCGAAATATGCACAAGCCAAGTACCGACAGAAATCCGTGCACGTAGTGTTCCCGCTGGCCAACCAAGATGTTGCTGGGATAAGAACACGAGACAAGGCTGTCGGTCTGAGATTCTACCAGCCCGAGCTATACGGCGGCGAACACGAGGTAGACTTCGAAGCCGCTAGAAGGCTCTTGAGATTCTTTGCCGGCAGAGGCTATGGCATAGGCGAGAGCGGCGCACTAGCCCTCTACTCAGCCTTGCAGATGATCAACTACGGTGCGGGTGACAAATTCGTAGTGATGATCGCTGATGGACTGCAAAAATACCTAGCCGATCTTGAGGTACCAGTTGAGACCTCGGACCCTCTTGAGGTCAACGTGGAAGAAGCGAATTCCAAGCAGCCGATCTATGGGGAGGTTCTCTGGACCCACGCGATGTTTGTTCCAAGGGAAGAAGGGATCAAGCTTGTCGCAGAGGCTTTAGGCTGTGACAAGGACAAGGTCAAGATAGCCACCGCACGAGACGTTCAGGCGCTCATAACAACCGAGAAAATTCCAGCCGGAATCAACGCCCTCCTGCCAAAAAACAAGTCGAAGACACTCCTAGTCTGCATGGCAGGAGGGACCTCTTTGCGCGTAGCCGAGGTGTTGACAAAGAACGGAGTCGGAGCCCAGAGCCTGACGGGCGGAATCATGAACCTATCCCAGACTAACAATAGACAACCAGAAGACCTCGTCCAAGTCGCCACCGAGTAAGCTGTCGGAAACACCAGCAAGACTTTGCAACGAAATCGAAGATCATTCCTTCATATCGAGACTTGATCAGGCTCGGATTGCAGCCAATTGAAGCATAATGCGAGCTGACGCCTCAGAGATCTCTTTCTCTGCGCCAGGCTCGACGTTGTAGATGTGGAGCAGGATCAAAGGCCTGATTCCTGCTTCTCTCCCTCTAGGATGAGACTTGAAGTATAATCTTGGATAGGTCTTGCGCGCCTGATCAAGAACTGGTGCGAGCGCCGACTCAATGATCCCGGTAATCTTGATTTCTACCTCCTTGGGGCGCGTCGTATGGAATGATTCCAGGTAAGGAATCATGCTGGCGCGGAATATTGCCTTCATTTCGGAAGGCACACCCGGTAAGGAGAACAGGGTTGTGCTTGACTGTTGCATCTTTACTCCGGGAGCTGTGCCAATGGGGTTCGGTAGAGGCGTGGACCCTTGTGGAAGAGTGGCCATCTTAGTCCGATACTTGGTAAGTTTGGGCTTGGTTTCGAGTCTTCGGTAGTGATCTTTCACCAATTGCAGCGCTTCCTTGTTCAGTCTCATTGGTTTGTTGAGGGCTCGTGATATTCCAGCCAATGTCATGTCGTCATGGGTCGGACCCAAGCCGCCAATTGTGATCAGGACACTCGGGTGTCTCTTGAGAGATCCTCTCACACATGATTTGATTGAATCCAACGAGTCGCGTAGTTGTGTGACTCTCTCGAGGGTCCACCCTAACCTGGTAAGGTGTTTCGCAATCCAGTGGGAGTTAGTGTCAAGTGTGTGTCCGATGAGAAGTTCGTTACCGATCGAGATGATCTCGGCAGTGGGCTTCCTCGACAACTTCCGCGTTTCTGTCAGTTCCGGGTTCTCCTCAGGCGTTCTGAAGCGAAAGGACTGCTGCAAGGGCGCCTGCAAGTGCGCGTCCCGGATCCTTTCCAAAGCCGATTATGATGAGATCCTTGTCATTGGGTTCTAACGCGCTCCTTAGCCTGGCGTTTTCTTTTGGAGCGAGTTCTGCGATACTCTTGTTGTCAGGCGGAATCACAAGCTTCCTGCCTAGAACTGCAACTGTGATAGAGCCTTCAGCTCCAGCCTTAATCGCTTCATCCCTCTGAACAATTCCGGTCATTCCTGGTCTGTACAATTTTGTGGCGTG
>VBBB01000102.1:8057-8426 GCA_005882955.1 Candidatus Bathyarchaeota archaeon
TGACAGACTTGGCAGATACCAAGTCAGAGTGGTCTATGGAAATGATCTTCTTGATTGATAGCTGACGAAGGAGCTTCCGGAGGCTCTCCTTTCCCATCTTGGAAAGCTGGACGCCCTTCGCAGTCACCAAGGCCATTTTGCTTGCTGCCAGCCTTTCCAATAGTCCGCGAACTACTCCGTCGTTGAGCTGGAGGGTTTCGGACAGGGCTCTACGTCCCACAGGTCCTTCTCTCTCAACCAGAACCAGCGCGTTGAGGAGCTGGAGAGGAGTCAGCTGAGGCAGAGGCCCAGTGGATCCACGCCTCCATTTTTCGAGTATGTCTTCGAGGATGTTTTCGCTCTTGGAGAGGGTCAGGATTTGTTCAGAAG
>VBBB01000103.1 GCA_005882955.1 Candidatus Bathyarchaeota archaeon
AGCGATCTTACGAACGTTTCAGCTCGGACGTTCTTGATGCTGCCTCCGCTCCGGTCCGGCTTCATGTCCTCAAGCTTCTGGTCTCTAAGGGCCCTCTCCCGTACACTGAGATAATGTACGAGGCAAAGCTCGATCCTGTACGGGACGCCGGCAAGTTCGTCTACCACCTCAAGACACTGCGAAAGGCCGGTCTAGTTTCGATCGAAAAAGGCACGAAAAAGTACAGCGTAACCGAACTCGGAAGGATTCTGGTCGAGTTCTCCCGGGACCTGGAGGAGTATATCGCCGTAAAGCGCGGCAGACTCTTCGTCCGTACATCCCGGATGACGATCGAGGAGTTCGACCGTACCAGAATCGCCCGATCTCTCGTTGGCGAGGCGAGAATGCCCCAGACTCTCGCAGACGAAGTTGCAGCGGAAGCAGAAGAGAGACTTCTCAAGTTCGGAATCGTCTACCTCAGCGCTCCCCTGATCAGGGAACTCGTCAACATAATCCTCATCGAGAGAAAGCTAGAGGAGTACCGGCACAAACTCACACGTCTGGGACTACCGGTCAACGATGTAACGCTGCTACTCCGGGAGGCCGGCCAGAAACAGCTCGACGCGAATTGGGTACAGAAATCCGCAGGAGAGAGAGTCATCGAAGAATATGTTCTGCTCGACAGCCTTCCCCGAGCTACAATTGATGCACACCTAGCGGGTCAGATACACCTCGAGGACGCTGCCTCATGGATTCTGAAACCGAGCATACTCTTTCACGAAGCCAGCCTCTTCTTCCGAAGAGGAACGCCGGCCACCAACCCTCCGTCTTCTCTTGAAGATGCCTTGGAATCGATTCTGAAGATCCTACGAACAGCAGAACGAGAAGTCTCCAGCGAACAAGTACTCGACCACTTCAACATAACACTAGCACCTTTCATCAGAGGACTCCCACACCAACGCATCCAAGAATCGATCAAACGATTCTTGTACGACCTCAACTGGGATGGCTTCTCCAACACGATATCAGCCCAAGTCACCGTAGGATTGGATCATCAGATCCCTGATTATCTTCAGAATCGAGAAGCGGTGGGTCCAAACGGAAAAGGCGAAGGTATCTATGCCGACTTTTCGAGAGAAGCCGAAGAGCTATTCACAACAGTAATCGAAGCAAGTCTAGAAATCGGCCATCAGCAGCCCATACTCAACCCATCAATTGTAGTAAGGAATCTCAGCGGGAAGATCGAGTCCTCAGACGAGCTTCTCAACACGGCTTTCGAGAGCTCCGCCAAACACTCTGTTCCCAACTTTTTGGTGCAATCCTCAGACCAGAACTATTCGGTATCGTCCGAGGGACCAATTCTTTTCGAAGACAAAGACGGGACGAAAGGGGCAGGCGGTGTTGTTGGGACGGTCCAGCTTAACGTCCCTAGAGCGGCCTATGAAGCATCGGGAAGAGACGAGCGGTTCTTTCAAGCCGTCCAGTCTGGAACCATTGAAGCGGTAAAGGCTCTACAACTTAGACAGCAAGCCATCGACGAGAGAGTCTCGGAGGGAGTCTTGCCACTCTTAGCATGGCAAGCACAAGGAGGCGCGTATTACGATTCGAGAAGGGCTCATGGAGAGATAGGCTTGCTGGGACTGGCTGAGGCTGTAAAGCATCATACTCGGGCTGAACTCTGGGAAAAGCCGAGCCTGGCCTTTGCAAAGAAGATTGTAGAATCTGCACGACGAGCGGTTAGTGAAGCTGACGCACGAGATATTCGAGTAAGAGTCGGGCTTCATTCGTCTCCTCAAGCTTCGGCGCGTCTTGCTTCGATCGATGCTGAGAAGTTCGGGTTTTCGACTGTTGTCTATCAGGGCTCTAAGAAATACCCGTACTATAACGACGTGCCAGGGATTCCCTTAACTCAAAAAGTACCCTTTGCGACTCGAGCAGTTATTGAAGGAGAATTGCAAAGATCCTTCGACGGAGGTGCACTGCTTCCGTTGATGGTTAGATCTAAGGTGGACAGTCAGGCCTTGTCAAAGGCTTCGCGAGAACTAAGCGAGGCCGGAGTACGATACTTCACTTTCTCGTCCCAGTATTCGCGTTGCCAACGTTGTTACGCTATAAGCGCCGGAGTCAGGGCCAGATGTGATAACTGCGGATACGAACACTTGACAGTACTTGCAAAGCTAGGAGGAAGACTACTTCCATTAGATACTTGGTCCGAGGCCAGAAAGAGAGACTTGGACCGCGTTATTCCCTACGATTTCTCATAGCTCTCGGACGAAATCGACGCATGATATCTGAACTCTGGTCTACATCTATTCTGTTCGAAGGAGTCAAGGGTTGACTCTCGCCCAGAGCATAACTCTGAGCAATCTCGAGCTGACGCGGTTTTTCATCGCCCTGGTGCTTCTTCTCTTCTCAGCTTATGCCGGCTCCTTTATTTTCGACAAGCTCAAGCTCCCACGGGTCATTGGGGAAATCTTCGGAGGACTCTTATTGGGTCCAACTGTATTCGGCTATCTCTTTCCCGCCAGCGAGAACTGGATATTCTCCGCTTACCCCTCCGAAGGCCAACTCCTCTCCTTAGTATCTTGGCTTGGACTAATCCTTTTGATGTTCATCTCGGGAGTCGAGATTCATGGAACATTCAATCGAGAGGACAAGCGTACCGCGGTGGCGTTTCTTCTCGGAGCAACAATACTTCCGTTCTTGATCGGAATTGCAGTCTCGAGACTGTACGACTTTAGTCCATACGCAGGTCCCAACAGCAACCCACTCTCCCTATCGATAATCATAGGAATTGCTGTGGCAGTCACATCAATACCAGTGATCTCGAAAATCTTCCTCGATCTCAAGATAATAGGCACCCGCTACGCAAGGATCGTGCTTGCGATTGCGACCGTTGAGGACAGCATCCTCTATGCAGGACTTGCCATAGCTACCGGCGTGGCCGGAGCTTCCGCTGCCTCCACATCAACGATAACCTCCACAATCGGCCTAACTGCCGTCTTCCTAGTCTCGGGACTACTAGTTCTACCGCGCGTTCTCCGTCGGTTGAGTACATCAAGGGCGAAGCTGATGATGGAAGCGTCTCATTCGAGATTCGCCCTCTTCCTCTGCTTTGTCTTTGTAGCGGCCGCCGCCCTTTTGAACGTCAACGTAGTGTTTGGCGCGTTCCGATCGGAACCATGCCACAAGACATGTTCGCGAAGGCCACTGGAAGCATCAAGAAAATTTCCCTTGCGCTCTTCACGCCAGCATACTTTGCAATCGTCGGCCTTGAACTGGACCTCATTCACCAGTTCGATATTGCCATTTTTCTAGGTTTCCTGCTCTTCTCATCCGGTCTCAAGATCGCCGGGGCGCTGGGAGTTGGCAAGCTTATCAGGAGCAGCTGGCTAGCCAGCGTCAATCTCGCGATCGGCCTGAACGCGAGAGGAGGGCCGGGAATCGTCCTTGCCACAATCGCCTTCGGCGCCGGGCTAATCTCCGAGCCCTTCTTCGTAGCTCTCGTCCTCATAGCAATAGTAACGTCACTGGTGACAGGATACTGGTTGAGATATACGCAGGCCAAAGGATGGCCTCTCCTAGACGAGGACAAGACTTCCCAGCAGGGCAGGTTCTGAAACTATGAGTTTGTTCTTGCAACCTAAGTATTGAATATGCTAGATTTAGAGAGCTCCTAGAACCAGTCCCAAGAGTCCCATCCGCAGAACGACTCCGTTCCCGACCTGCTGGAAATACTTCGCGTGGGGCGTAGAGTCGACGCTCGGGTCCACCTCATCAACTCGAGGCAGAGGGTGCATGACAATCGAGTTCTTCTTGGTCTTGTCTAGATCCTCGGCCACCAGTCGGTATGA
>VBBB01000104.1 GCA_005882955.1 Candidatus Bathyarchaeota archaeon
GCAGATCCGCGAATCGCTCCTTCTGCACTCGTGTCATGTAAATTACGTCCAGCTCTCGCAAGTGGTCCTTGAGGGATGGCGTTTCGCTAACTTGGATCTTCTTCGAAACTTCCTCGGCCACTTCCTTCCGCATCTGGAGAATGTCTGGCGAGATTAGAACCAGTTTCACCTTGTAGAGAGACAGGGCATATGCGAGGGAGTGTACGGTGCGA
>VBBB01000105.1 GCA_005882955.1 Candidatus Bathyarchaeota archaeon
CTGATGGTGTAAAGGTCCAAGAGCGCTTGGGTTGGATGCTCCTCTGCTCCAGAGCCTGCGTTGATGACCGGGACAGAGGCGAACTCCGCAGCCATACGGGCTGCTCCTTCCAAGGGGTGTCTAACAACCAGCACGTCAGCATACTTCTCAGTAACTCGGACAGTGTCGGCCAGGTTCTCGCCTTTCTCCACGGACGTACCCTTCGTCTCTGCGAATCCGAGCGCTGTCCCTCCGAGCCGTGTAATGGCAGACTCGAAGCTCAGACGGGTCCGGGTGCTCGCCTCGTAGAACAGGGTGGCCATTATTCTCCCGTGAAGCATGTCGGACCCTTTCTTGGCCAGGGGCTCCATGACTTCCGCCATGTCTAAGATATGATCGATCTCTTTTCGGGAAAAGTCGCGGATTGAGACAATGTCACGCCCAGCGAACGACGGGCTTCCAGACATGGGTTCTAGCGACTTGTTTCTAACAAGAAGCGTTCTATAACACTGTTTGCGAAACAGGATCGGAAAGCATTGCGACTCGTCGCTGCAACTTCTG
>VBBB01000106.1 GCA_005882955.1 Candidatus Bathyarchaeota archaeon
GAGCGTCACGTCTAGCCGTTTAGGCGACGAAAAAAATGAGAAGTTGGATGTTTGACGATCGTTTGATTATTTCTTAGCGTAGACTTTTGCGGTGAACGTCTGGTCTGCTTGGCTGGCTGTTCCCTCGATCCAGCCCTTGGTACTGTTGAGCCAGGATAGGCTCGGCGATTGCGTCATGTACTTTTGTTCTCCCTCGAACCAGATGGTTCCGTCAGCGTTGGTGCGACCCTTGCCATGGCTTGTTGCGACGACCATGTCCTTGCCCGCCATCTGAATGCCTTTGCCTTCCCATTCGCTCGTACCGTCAGTCTTCATGTGAATACTGATCGTCTCCATGAAGTTGGCCTGGTACTTGCCCGTGATCTGGCCTACGTCGTTGTTCTCCAGCTTGATGCCGTTAGCGCCGATGTCTTTGATGCTGAAGCTGTCGGTCTTACCGCGCAGCTCGGCGATTACCTCGCCTTTGGTTTGCTGTTGAGATTGCATACTACTCATCTTCGAATGCGGGAGAGGCCTCTATTTGAACGGTTGTATCCACAAAACAGAATCCGTCTCCTACCAGGCACTGAATGTTTCGAGTATTCGTTTTTGAGCCAAAATCCAAAGCGCTAAATTCTGAGCCCGAGCGGGGGCCCGGATCACAGAAAAGCAAGCATCAAGCAGGATCGGGAGGTGAAAATAACAACGAGACCAATCATCCTCCTCACACTCCTAGCTGTACCTGTTCTAATGCTCCTTCCGGTTGGTCATGCGACAACTGCGACATGCACGGGAACCACGGGCAACGCGTTTGTCCCGACAGGCCCTCCCACCAACGTAGTCACTAACCAAGTGGACGGGTTCATCATCACTACCGAGAGCTTCGGCCTTTGCTTCACAGGCGCTTTCAACGGAGACACTCAAGGCACGGTCACGATCATCGTCAACACGTCAACCGGCAATGGGATATTCTTCGGACAGAACACGTTCACCGGGACAGTATCCAGCCCATCCGGCTCCGCTTCCGGCACCATATTCGTACCATTTGCAGCCACATTCAGCACTGGCAACTTCCAAGGCCAGTACACGCTATATGGCGGCACCGGCGACCTTTCGAATCTTCACGGATTCGGAACCATTCAGGGCTCCTTGACCACGTTCGTCGGGACCTACACGGCACACTTCTTCACTTCCTCATAGAACGTGCGACTTCCACCGGCATCGGCGAGACGATCCTCTCTCTCTTTTTTTGAGAAACCTGTCCAAAAGAGTCGGCCATGCCTCTCTCTGAGTAGCCCAAAATACAACTGGTCTAAAAACCTGGTGCACAGGCACGAGGGATAGTCGTGGTTGATAGGAGGAGGTCTGCGAGCCGGAGCCGAGCCCGTAGGAGACGGAAATATCAGACGGTGGCGCGCGAAGCTCCGCCGAACTTTGTAGCAGACTTGCAACGATTGAGAGACTGGCCTTCGATGAGGGGCAGTCTCTGGAGGAGAGCATCTCTAGTCAAGCTAACGCATGCGCCGAATGCTCGGCTGCTGACTGGGTCTATCAAGGGCAGAAATCTCAAGATCCTCGACGTTGGTTGCGGAACAGGCTGCATCAGCCTTGAACTGTCACGGATGAGACACGATGTACTAGGCTTAGACCGAAATGAGAGGATGATTGAGATTGCGACTCGTACTAAGAAGACCAGCAATTCCGGAAGTGGAAAACTGCAGTATGAAACGGCAGACTTTGACAAATGGTCCGGCACCACAGGAGCCTACGATATGGTGATTTTCAGCCGAGTACTTCATGATCTTCCAGACCCGGAAAACGCCCTCATGAAGGCTCACCGCCTATTGAAAAGTCGTGGGAGAATTCTCTGTCTCGAATACGCGTACAACATGATGGATAAGAAAACAGCAGCTTGGCTCTACCAGATTCGAAAACCACTGGAGCTTCAGCACTTGTATTCGTCGCCTCCCTTGCCAGATGATCCCCGCAAAAGGGTCGATCTCATCATGCACGAAGCGGTAACCGGAAGAAAACAGCATATCAACACGTTTGAAGAGATGATCCGACCACTCAGACGTTTATTCCGGCAAGAAACCTTCTCGTGGCATCCCTACCATTTTTGGGACGTACTTTCAGACATGCGGATTCCAAACCCTAGGGTCGAGGAGCGCCTCGCAGCAATGGTCAAGAAACTGGAGGAGTACCTGTTGAGAACAGGCGAGATTCAGCCAGCTCTCTTCCTCTACAAGGGAACGAAAGCCCGACGCTTACCACGTTAGAAGTTCGTGCCATGAACTAACGCAGCATACGTTGAGGGCATTGATCTTCTTGTTCAGAGTACTTTTGGATTTAGACATTGTCATAAAACAGGAGACAATTTCTAGATGCATCTCTCAGACTGGGTTCGAGCCCTGGATCTCTCTTTGCAGAACGTCATAGGCGAGGGGTCCGTCTTTGTAGTCAACTACCATTATGATGTCGCCATACCCTAGAAATGCGTCAAGGATGTTGACCCCGTTTCTGAAGAGTAGTTCATTGACGTAGGATGCTATTCCTGGGGTCATCTCGGCGCGAGGCGACAGGTTGAGTACTAGTTTGGCAACATTCGCCTGTGTCGCCGCTTCTCTCAGTTGCTCCATTTTTCCCCGGACGAGGGTGTAATCCTCTTCGGGCAGAATCAGTTTGATCGAGTTTGAGAGGGGGAAGATGTGGGGGAACTCTGAGAGTTCGCCTGCTGCTTCCGACAATTCTTT
>VBBB01000107.1 GCA_005882955.1 Candidatus Bathyarchaeota archaeon
GCCTGCATTATGCACCGTCGCCTGGATTTTCTTCTCGTTCCGGACAATGCCCGTGTCAGTCATAAGCTTCTTCACATCCTTGTCAGAAAACCGTGAAACTTTGCTGATTGAGAATCCGGCAAAGGCCTTCTGGAAGTTAGGCCATTTGTTTTCGATCACTTTCCAGTTGAGGCCTGCAGTGAAGAGTGACCTTGTCATGCGCTCAAAGTATTCGTCGTCGTTCTTCGGCGGTTTAGCATTCCAGTTAGGAGACACGGACATTCTTGAGACAGTCTACATATTTATGGACTTTGAATTCGAAAGCCCTCGGCTCCAAGCCTTTTTTTACCTTGGGAGCCACATGGTCTCTATCTGAAATGTCTGTTACAAAGGCTCCAACCGCAACCGTTTCTCCAAGAGACACTCTAAGAAAATACAAGACGATAGCGGTTGTGGGGGCTAGCAAGAATCCGCAGAAGGACGCTTACACTGTTCCTCAATTCATGAAAGATCATGGCTACTCGATCGTTCCGATAAATCCGACGGCTGATGAGATTGTTGGTGAGAAAGCCTACCCGAGTCTGGTGGATCTCCCCGCGGATTTAGCAAGCAAAGTGGAAATTGTGGATGTCTTTCGGCCAAGCGAAGAGCTTCCTCAGGTGGCTCAACAAGTTGTGGATTTTCACCGGAAGTATGGAAGACCGTTTGTCTTCTGGGCTCAGCTAGGACTAGAGAACGAGGAAGCTAAACAGATTCTGTCGAAGAATCAGATCCCGTACGTCATGAATGCCTGTTTGAGGATCGTTCAGAGAACGATATAGCTCATCGCTGATTGGTTATGTCCGAATAGAAGCGTCGTTCTAGGTCGAGCTACGGTATTCCCATGGTGTTGCCTATGCCGGCAACAATTACGGTATCCCCGGACTTGGAACTAGCCTGAATTGTGTTCTTGACTCGTCGAATTGCTTCGTCTACAGCCAGCCTGACCTGCTGAGTCATAGCCGAGATTGCTTCTTTGTTCGACATTTTTACAACTATGGCGATCATGGGAATGTGACGCTTGGAAGCACTCTGCTCGATGTGGTATCTGTCGACTCCGGGACCGCCAATAGCCGCGCCGACGCCTTCGGCGACTTCTCCGCTGGGCTCACCCTCAAACTTGAGAGCTGCATCAACAGTCACGACGAGAGAGGGAGAGTTTTGCTCTATTAGTTTCTCGACAGCAATTCCAGGCTTTCCAACGCTACCGCCTGGACCCTTAGCACGAACTAGGAGGAGGGTTCTGCCGTCTAGGCCCGTCTCATACATTATTGTGTCCTGTTCGATGTCTCGAGGCTGAGCGCCTTCGGCCATCTTGCTTGCGATTAGTGGCCCAATTCCGTCCCCTATCGGATTACCTTTGGCAAAAGCGTCTATTGCTGAGCTGTAAGCCTCTGCTTCTTCCATTATCTGAGGCATAGCCATCTGGAGTTGGTATAGTGCGAGGATTCCGCCCTGTTTGCGCGCTAGGAGGTAGAAGTGGCGGACCACTCTGTACATTTGATCCGCGCCGATGGAGATTTCCATCTGGTTGGAGAGTGTGTTAACCTCGGCATCCGTTGCCCCCGTAGCAATGCTCTTGACCTCAGTTCTGAGATTATCGTCGTAGGTGTCGAGAACGTGCTCGAGTTTGCCCACAATTCCAGAAGGGTCCATGCTTACGGGCTGAATGGCGAACGACCCGGTCAATCTGTCAATGCGAGACTCAACGGCTTTCTGGTCGCCCTTGAATCGAAGGGCTGAGCTGAGAACACTATCGTGCGCTGCCTTTCGGAGTCTCTCTAGCTTGCCTAGATTCCGTTTCACGCCAACAAGCATCATGCTCACCTGGATTCGCTGTCCGTAGAACATTAGGACGATGAAAGATCCGAAGTATGCGAGCTGGATGATACTGCTGACGTCTATAAGGGCCATTGTTAGATCAATACTCCGTTCCGACATATACGCGTTGCTTCGACCGACAGCATGTTGAAAATCGACGGTTTCTCGATGCTTATCATCTTATCGTCTCTGGACGGTTTGCAAAGGGGTCTCCTGGAGCAGTAGTCTGGTCACTCTTTTGGTTCCGGTTCTGATGAAGCGGAGATCCACTTCTTCGCTGATGGCGTGTTTGGAGAGGGCTGAGAGCACGTCTTTCATCTGGTTGATCGTTTGGGATCCAATGCCGATTATGACGTCTCCGACCCGTAGTCCGGACCGGTATGCGGGCCCTCTGGCGTCCACCTCAACAACTAACACTCCCGAGTCAGCGGGGAGGTCGTATCTTCTGGCAAGTGCCTCGTTAAGGGTGGTTCCATAGATTCCCAGCCAGGGTCGCACAACTCGCCCTTTCTCCCGGATCTGTTGCATTACCCATTTGATCGTGTTGACTGGAATGGCGAACCCGACGCCTTGGGCGTAGGGTATCATGGCGGTGTTCATTCCGATGACGTTTCCGCTGATATCGGCGAGTGGCCCTCCGCTATTTCCTGGGTTGATCGCGGTGTCTGTCTGGATCAGCCCTTCAAAGATGAAATCGGCACCCGGCAACGGTCTGCCTAGTGCGCTTACGACGCCTAACGACACCGTTGGTCCCCCTTGGAGTCCAAGTGTGTTTCCGATTGCTAGGGCGAGTTGTCCGACTCTCAACATGCACAACCGCAATATCGGTGGATGGATCGCTTCCGACGACCTCTCCTACAAACGAGCGTCCGTCTTTGAGATGAATCTGAACCTTGGCGGCTCCATCTATGACATGATTATTCGTAATGACGTATCCCTTCGAGTCGATAATTAGTCCGGAGCCTTTTCCTTCGATTGGTACAACGCCGTATGCAAAATCGCGTGTTACTCTGACGCTGTCGATGCTGACTACGCTCTCGCTGAGCTTTTCGACCGCTCCGGTGATCTGGCTCTCTAGGGATGTGAGTATTGACATGTTTAGAGCCCCCAGCTTGTCTTTCCGACGGGCTTGATCCTCACATAGAGGTAGTTTCCTTTTTCTTGCGATTCTGCTTCTCCAGTTATCTCGACGCCTCTAGGGACCCACTTTGTCGGCGAGTCCACATCGTCTACTAGTAGAGTTACCTTGCTATTCGGTGACACATCCTGGAATCGTTCGCTGTACTTGAGGTTCCAGCCGCTAAGGTAGAAGTAGGCGCCGTCAAATTCGAAGAGTACAGGCATAATATGCGCCTGAGTATCTGAACATACGAAGGCAAGCCTTCCGAGACTTCTCTCCATGAGATACCGAAGCTCCTTCTCTGTGAAGTCGGCCCCGGTTGTTCTTCTCGTCCTCTGGGTCATCATTTTCTCTAACAAGTCATAGCCTCAGTCGGGCTTATATACTTGGTAGTCGTAGCAAACCAAGTAGGTGCGAATTACTTGAGTAAGTTAACCCCGGTTGACCAGGACATAACAAAAGAGCAGTCTGAGGAGTGCCACCTGCTTCACTCTGCCTGGAACGACCTCACCAAGGTGTGGACCCTTCCGGTCATCCATGCTCTGAGCCTCAAGCAGCCAGCTCGATTCAATGAGCTTAAGCGAAGAATCCAGAATATTAGCGCAACGAGTCTCGCGGAGAGGCTGAACGAGCTGGACCAGAGAAAAGTGATAGAGAGAAAGGTATACCCCGAGACCCCGCCACGGGTCGAGTATGCGCTTACGAAGAAAGGGGTGGAGCTCTCGGTGATCCTCGGTACTCTGGCGGAGTGGGTCATGAAATGGGACAAGCCATCGACCAACAGCGTTCGAGCCAATGATGAGAAGGTTCGAGCCTCAGCGCGTTCTAAATAGGCGATCTAGTAGATTTCGATATGGTCTTCAGCGAATCCCATCTTTACTAGTTCGTCCTTCATTCTGCTACGGTGGTCCCCTTGCAGCATTATCACACCCTCTTTTGAAGTTCCACCAGTCGCTAAACGGGCCTTCAGCCTATGGGCAACTTCGTCGAGTGACCGTCCAGTCTTGGGCAATCCCTGCACGATCGTCACGGGTTTTCCCCATCTTCGAAACTCTACCCTGACGACGAGATGAGTTTCGCTCTTGTCCAGCTCCTTTAGAGCCGCGTTAAAGTCGAAATCCTCGCTCAAACTCTCTGTCAAATGCTGCACTGGGGGGCCATTAGTTCTTTTCGGCGATTTCCAGGAACTGGCGCAGATAATCTTAAGCCGTCATATCTTCTCTTAAGTTCTGAAGCAAATTGCGAAAATACTCGAAGCGCCCCGCGACACGGGGCGATATTTGGGACAAGAAACTCTTGTTTGCCTGTTCGGCTCGACCGCCAGTATCTTCCACTCGATGCCTCGCCATTTGTGCGATTGCCCGCGCGTTGTGCGTCATGATCGACGCGTTGATCCAACCGTCCATTACAGCATCCCGTGACTTAGCAGGCTCATCCTTCACCCAGTCTTGAAGGAATCTGGTCATCTGGTCCGACGCCATTATCGGCGAATTGCGAAGGACCTTGAACGAGATATCATCGGCGTACAGGTCCTGAATGTCGTTGAGTAGGTCGTGGATAATTTTCTGTTGATAGTCACGTAGGACGACCTTCTTGCCAAGATTGTCGATCGCCTCTTCCAAGATCTGACCATTGTGGGAAGAATGGTTCGTCTGTATTCTGTAGACATGCGACATTTCATGAACCAGCAGTCCCTCTAGCAGTCCAGATCCTACGGCTCCACCAGACACAACTATCGTAAAGTTGCCTCCCTGGGGCATTGTATATCCCATGAACGGGAGCTTCGGATCGACGACAACTTCCACGTTAGGACCGATATCGAAGCCTGCCTTCTTCATCATCTCGATAGCTGTCTTCCGAGCCTTCCGAACTGATTCCTCGGCACCTTCGCTGTTCTCGAGTCTCTGAGAGGTTGAGGTCTTCGCACTAGCCATGGGGGTCGTTTCACAGTCCGATCAGATGGTCGATCGAGAAGGTTCCGCCGCCTAGGAATGTAAGGGCGAGGGCTGCTAGGAGGAGTGTTATGTCAATTTCTAAACCGCCTTGGTACTTCTTCTTGATCTTTGTCACTGACAGCCAGGTTGTGGATAGCATCCAGAGTGCGGAGAGAAAGGCGATGATTGGAGTTAGTATGCCGAGAATCAGTCCGAGCCCACCGAAGAATTCGACGACTCCTGCAAATGGAACCAGGGCTACGGGCATTCCCATGCTTTTCATCCAGCCTTTTGCTTGTTCATTCGGTTTGAGCTTTGGATATCCGTGAATCATGAACGCGGATCCGATTGCAAGCCTTAGGATGATGGACGCGAGATCCACGAATTGGGCGAATAGCATTACTGTCTATTCTCCTCTTGTTTCTTGTTTGGCGTTTCGTGAATATTGTTCATCATACTCGTAGACGCTACGAGTCCATGTTATAAATCAAGTAGTCAATTGCTACCAAGTAGGTTGCAAGAACCTTATCAGGTAAACCCGGTTTAACCTTCCTGGCTTAGGCTTCGATGAAGACTCCTTCAGGTCCCACCTTCACAGGATAGGTCTTGACCTTTAGAGTAGGTATCAAGCTGAAGCTGCCGTCCAAGAGGTTGTATTTCCATCCGTGCCAGGGGCAGGTGACCTCGTAGTTTCTGACCTCGCCTTCCCCGAGGGGTCCGCCTCGGTGTAGACAGTTGTTTGAGATGGCGAAATATTGGTCTTTGACGCGGAAGAGTGCAATGTTTCTGCCTTGGACGTGGATGATTTTCGAGCCTCCGTCCGCGATCTCATTAGGTTCTGCGACCTTGATTTCTTGGGCGGGACCCGTGGCTCGTTCTTGACTCATCAGATCGTATGTCCTCCACGCACTGCGATCGGCTCTTCTTTCTTCGGCAAAGGCCTCCTCTCCCGAGTATACTGGGTAAGCCAGTCCTCTAGTGCGCGTATCTGGGCGTTATCTGTTCCCAGAGCGATGAGCTCCGCCTTTGTCAAGTGGACTGTCTTGAGGAGAACCTGTTCCATGTGCGAGGCATGCGACTCGGTCGGCGGCCTTGGTTGAGTCTCGGCCAGATACTCGAAATCTTCCTGTAAGTGTTCGATCTGAAGTATTACATCGTTTGTCATCCGCGCGGTTTCGACATCGAGCACATTACTGTAGACTCCAAGGAGTGTTTCAAGATCTGACTGTGCGGTCTTGAGCTTCTCGATATGCAACAACAGCACGTCTTTCGGAATCGGGCTCTTTTCTCGGGACGCGCTCGTAATGTCAATAACGAGTGTGATCAGGAAGGTTGTGAGGAATCCGACGCCGAGCTTAGATCGCAGCCGTTCTTTCGCTAGCTTCTCTATAGGTCCCAGTTTCTTCTTTTCGTTGTTGTCAATTATCCGGTCGACTATCAGATACGTGATTGGGAGTGTTACTGCTAGGCCGATGAAGGCGGCGATTACGGAGAGTTCGATATCATCAAGCGTAATGGGCAAAGATGGAGCTGACTAGCTCAGGCTTCCATATTTTTGGTTTGTAGAATCCGCGAAAGATAGGGGATAAGCAGAGAGGAGACTAAGGCTCTGTGATCTTGATGGCTTGCACGGGACATTGAATCTCGCAGGCTCTGCAGAAAATGCAGTCATTCTCCCGGGCCGGGTCTGCCTTCCACGTAGCTAGTGGAGCCTTTCCGCTATCGTTGGTTATGCCCTTGTCCATTTTCTCTTGTTCTCCGGGCAGTTCCATTCTGTCGAAGACGTTGACTGGGCAGACGGTGATGCAGATCCCGTCGGCGATGCAGATGTCAAAATCTACACCGACGGCTGATCCATGAACACCATACTCCTT
>VBBB01000156.1 GCA_005882955.1 Candidatus Bathyarchaeota archaeon
ACTGTAGAGGATCCGGAAGTGAGGGCAGTGAACCCTGAGCAGCTAGACGCCGAATGGGAAACATATCCGACAGAGCTTATTTGTGAAGGCGGGCTGAACGAAGGAGTGTCGGTTCCTGTGGTTGTAACTGTGAAAGCCCCCGAAGAGGGTGGGCAAGTGTATCTGAGCGTTCCTGAACCGGGCGTGGGGCCACCGCTGAGAGTGAGGGTTCCTCCGCACGCGCTGGTTGTGACCGCGGCTTGAGACGGTATTATGGTTGAAGGTATAGTCAAGGTAGTCGCCGCCACGGCGGCGCCGACGAACAAGACTCCCACTAAGATCAAGACGATTGGTTTACCGTATGCAGTCTGGAAAAGTTTCATCTCTTCCCAGTTCCCATGAGGTCTGATTTTTGAAGATTTTGTTAATAAGCTTAAGGTCGTTAATGGTCGTGTTTGGCCAATTTGGTCCGCACCTCAAACCGCGGACCCCTGCTAAAGCAAGGTTCAGAGTTGGGCATGAACTCAGCAATCACTTCGCGGCTCACATTCGAGCAGAAGAAGGGACCTGACCAGCAAGCCAAACCCAAAGAAACTGGGTCGCTGGAGTTTGCGGCCCGCCCTAGTGACTCATTCGCTACTCGTGATGTCAGAATCTTACGGAAGAGACATGCTTTCTCGGGAAAAAGTGTGGGCTCGCTTAAGGAACTAGCCGATTACCACCGGGCCCGCCATCTACTTTGTCCGCAAGATGAGCTTGAACACTTTCAGCATAGAAAATTGAAGCATTCTGAAACTACGCGCACGTAGCATCTCTTTAATTACGGAGTCTCCGCTGACAAAGTTCTGTTACGCATGCCACATGCAAGACTTTCTGAGAAAGCAATCAAGTTGATCGATGGTAAGAATGTTGGTAATCTTGCCGTTGTGATGTCTGATGGCTCGCCGCATGTGAGTCCGGTCTGGGTTGATCGTGACGGAGATTTGATCCTTGTGAACACTGCTGAGGGCCGAGCGAAGGCGAAGTTTCTGAAGGCCAATCATAAGGTGGCCTTGAGCATTTTCAATCAGCAGAATCCCTACGAGAAGGTCGTAATCAGGGGACGGGTGCTGGACATGACGTCAAAAGGAGCGGAAGAACACAACAACAAGCTGTCCGTGAAGTATCTTGGAACCAGCAAAAATCCGCATCACCAACCGGGTGTTGGTAGAATCCTCGTGAAGATAGAGCCAGAACGGGTAGTCAACGAGTAGTCCTGTCTAATCTATGCATCAACCGGTCGTTCAATCATATCCAAGTTTAGAAATAGCGCGGAACTAGGTTTCTTGTTAGAAAAATAGAAGGAAGCTGATAGGCTTCCTTAGCGAGGAGTTTCTATGGTTGTTTGGTGGGGGTCCAGGTAATGAGCGTCTCGCTGGCGGTTACTCCGTTGATTCTGCTGATCTTCTCAACGGAATTCTCCATGAGCTCATCCTGGCTGAAGCCGTTGAAAGAGGCGACAACATCGAACTCTCCTGGAATCAGGTGAGCCTCGACGAGGTTCGGGAATGACTTTAGCTTCTGGAGTACCGTTCGGAACTTGCCTTTGACCTTGACCAGAGCATAGGCGAGAGGGGGCTCAGAGGACTCTTCCCTGTTCTTGGCATTGGAAACGTTCTCGATGGAGAACGCTGTCTGCGTGGACGTGATGCCAGTGATGCTTCTAATCTTCTCAACGGTGTTGAATGCTTTGATGGGCTCGTTGGTCTTCAGTCGGATCACGAGGTCGAAGCGTCCAGTGACCGGAGTGACGGATTCTATGCTGCCGACTCGTTTGAGCTGGCTGACAATGTGTCCGAGTTCTCCCTTAGTGTTTGCGAAGACAAAGCTAGTTGATGCAGATTTGGACATTGTTTCTCTGAAATAGAAAGGGCAAACTGCACGATATTTGTAACCGTCGGAACCCAACACAACGCTCGCAAGTAACAATCCTATCTAGAGAAGTTTTAGAAACGGAGCCCAATCATGACCGCTTATCATGGACAGATGCGACTCCTGCAGGAATATTCTCAAGTGCCCCATTTGCGGCACCTCATCTCACAGTTTCCGTCATGTTGGCGTGAGAGGGACGAAGAGTCGGTTTAGGATTCCTGTCGTCGACTACAATCTCACATACGACAAGCAGCCCTCTGGAATATGGCACTATTCTCAACCTTGCAACCACCGAGTCCATCCGGCAGCAACATCATCGATTGTGAAATACAACGGTGGACCCCTCTGGCAGGACGGTTATACTTGGCAGGACATTTACTGGGGCAGCTACTACACTAAGCCATCTTTATCACAATGGATGAAGAGGCTAGAGCTAGTTGTGGCGCACCTAGAATCCGATACTAGCTACTCAGGCGGACTAAGCACGTACAATGTAGGAACTGGCAAACTGATCGGACCAGTCATGATTCCACAAGACCCTTCCTCCCAAATCTCCAACGATCAGATCGCCAAGACCCTCATCGGCTGGATTAGCTCCGGAACAGTAGCGGACCTCAGCGCTAACGGTGGCTAGAACATCTTCCTGCCACCAGGAACCACCGCCTCACTTTCAGGCGACGTCTCATGCAACAATTTTTGTGATTATCACGACACTGCCAACGGTCCCAATGGGCCATTCTATACATTCGAACCCTATCCCTGCGCTCAAGGATGCAACCAGTGCACCCAGGATCCCTTCGACACTCTGACACAGGGATTGTCGGAGGAGATGGTGGAACTGAAGACAGACATGGACCCCGGAACAGGCTGGGTCATAGGCAACGAAGAAATCTGTGATTACTGCGACGCAAATTTTGTCTGCAATAGAATAGCGACTGGAGAATATGTTAACTCTTGGTATGACAAGAGCAAGAACGCATGCTGGATAGGAAGAAAATAAGACCGAGCCGTCGTGTTTGAGGAATCGGTTAGTTGTTCTAACCTCGATTAAGCGTGTGAATTTATCCAATCGTCAAAAATCCGAACTATTTCCCTGAGAGTCTTCGCCTCAGATGTCCGAACTCGCTGGTTGTCCAGCGGTTTCAGACACGATTGCAGGTCATCTACATTCGCTGTCCGATTCAACTCTTTGATTCTTTGCAGATCAGGCCCACTTGCTGACAGATTAGAATAGTTCGAAAATTGGAAACTTTGGGGGAAGCCGGACGGGTCTTGTGCTACCATTTCGCGGGAGCTTCAGGCTTCTCCATGCTCTTCCAGAGGTAGAAGGTCGAGATTGAAGAGTAAGGATGCCACTTCTCCGCTAGCTGTTCAAACCTATCTCTCTTCGGAAGCGTTCGAAGCCTGTAAGCTTTCCGAGCCGCCTTGCGCAGACCCAGATCATCAACCGGCAAGACGTCCGTTCTGCCCAGTTTGAAGATCAGAAACATCTCGGCGGTCCATCTCCCGATTCCCCTGACATTGTCTAGTTCGTTGAGGGCCTCCTCATCAGGGAGAGTCTCCAGCCTCTTCAGGTCCAGAGTCCCGTTCTCGAGTCGTTCAGCGAGATCCTTGATGTAGGAGATTTTCTGCGGGGACAACCCGCTTCCACGCAACTTTTCAACATCAGTTGACAAGTATTCCCTCGGAGTAGGAATTCTTCCCCGGTAGAGTTGTTTGAACCTATTCAGAATCGCTCGAGCAGCTGAACCGGCTAGCTGCTGAAAGATGATGGAGCCCACAACTGCTTCATAGTGATTATCATCCAATTCGAATTTGACGGGACCCACTCTATCGATTATCCGGGCGAGGATCGAGTCACTCCTCTTCAAATATCGAACCCCCTTCTGCCAGACTCTACGGTCGGCCAAAGAGCCTACAGATTTGCTGCGATAAGGTGCTGGACGAGAAGAGATCGTTTTCTTGACGGCAGGTCTTTCGTTACGCTCCGATGTCTTCGCTGTCTTTGGAAGCCTTTTTGAAACCGTTGTCATCGCGTCCAACAGGAATGGCCCTCTCCGACAGCGAGATCACTGGTGCGATAAAAACCGGCCAGTTTCACATCGTTCCACGAAACCCGAAACTGAATCCTGCCGGTATAGACCTGCGAGCCGATAGAAGTCTGGTACTAAGACCTGGCCAGCAGAGACTAGTGGCTACTATTGAACGGGTGGAACTTTCGGAGAGGTTTCTCGGAATACTCCACATTCGGTCATCTTTGGCAAGGGAGGGGATAGTTGCGAGTCTCGCTCTAGTCGACCCCGGCTTCCGCGGACAACTCACAGTCAGTCTCCATAATGCCGGAGATAGATTGGTTAGTCTAAGGAAGGGCGAGAGGTTCATCCAGCTCTCTCTGTTAAGACTCGGGATGCCTGCGACACATGCATACGTTGGCAAATACCAGAACAGTCGCGGAGTTGTCAAGAGTCGCCGGAAAAAATGATCAGGTTGCGCGATACGGAAAACGTTATACAGGGTACAAAGGGCTAAAGCGCGAATACAAGCAATGAAGGACACCTCGCGCATTCTAGATCTCAAGTACAAACTCCAAACGATCGAACTCTTGAACCTGGCAAAAGAACAATACACCTACAGGGAACTCTCGGCATTCTACATTTACCAGAGACCGTATTGAGTCGCTATGTCAAAGGCCACGTGCTACCAACCGCAGAGCGCGCGGAAGAAATTAACAGGACTCTCCAGAAATACATGAGCCTAGAAAAAGAACTACACGAGAGAATCAAATTCGACGACCTAGGCTACTTTGACAACACAGGAATAATCAACGACACAATGCTTCTAGAAAGAGCAGTACAACAAGCCGTAGGAAAGTTTGCAGGCAAAAGAGTGAACAAGGTCATGACCGCTGCTGTCGACGGCGTCCCACTCGCAACGCTCCTAGCTCACCGTCTAGGCACGAGACTAATCGTCGCTAAACAATCCAGGGAGGTCGGCGTCCGAGAATTCATCGAAGAATTCTACGTTCCCCCCAAGACCGCGATAATGAAGAGTCTGTACGTCTCCAAGGACGCGTTCAAGAAAGGAGAGGGCGTGCTCATCGCCGACGACATCATCGACAGCGGAGAGACCCAGAGGGCAATGATGAAGGTCATTCTCAAGGCAAGAGCGGAAGTCATAGGCATCTATGCACTCGTAGCTATCGGAAATGAGTGGAAGTCTCGAATAGAGTCAGTAGGCAATGTTCCCGTCGAGATCGGCCTATCGCTCGTCAAGATGGTGGCGTAAGACTACCTTTCAGCGTAGACAAAGTAGAAACATCAGCAAAGAACCATCAAACTCACCCGGACAAAGAGCGTAGGCTCTCCACAAACGGCGGACCAGCCATCCCCCTATCCGTAACAATGCCCGTCACCAACTCTGGCGGAGTAACGTCAAACGCCGGATTCAGTGCCTCGACACTCCGCGGTGCAACCCTCCTCCCAGCAACATAGAGAACCTCTCGCTGGTTTCGCTCTTCGATAACAACCCTCGAAGGGTCCGTAACCATGTCGACAGTGGAGACTGGAGCAGCCACGTAGAACGGGACGCCATAAAACTTCGCGGACAATGCAATAGGCAGAGTGCCAATCTTGTTTGTCACATGACCTGTCCTCAATATTCGATCTGCACCAACGAGAATCTTGTCCACCACACCCCGCGCCATCATCTGCGCGGCTGCACTGTCAACGATGACCTTCACAGGAATCTTGTCATGCGCTAGTTCGAACGCTGTCAGCCTCGATCCCTGTAGTAACGGACGAGTCTCTGTTGATATCACGCTGATCCTCTTTCCCTGCTCCACGGCGGCTCTAACTACGGCGAGGGATGTTCCGTAGCCAACAGTCGCGAGGGCGCCAGCATTACAATGAGTAAGAACCGTGTCACCATCCTCCAAGAGTGCGGACCCATATTTCCCAATCCTTCGAGCAGCCTCTAACTCACCATTGAAAATTGCATCTGCTTCCTTCAGGAGTACCTCTTTCAATGACGAAACGTCTCCCACTTCGGTAGAGGCGTTGAAGACTCGTTCTACTGCCCATCGAAGATTCACACCTGTTGGCCGAGTCTGGATCAGAATATCGGCCCATTTCCGGAGCTGAGTTTGAGCCTCGGCTAGATCGGGTGTCTTGACTTTCTTCACCGAAAGGACGAGGCCGTAGGCACCTACGACCCCGATCAAAGGTGCCCCACGAACCTTCATCGTTTTGATCGCGGCACAGACCTGTCCGACATCTCCCAAACGGACGTAGGCTAGCTTGGCTGGTAGGAGAGTCTGGTCTATGACTTCCAATACGCCGTTGCGCCATCTCAAGGGCTCCAGATTCTTGCCGGTCATTTGATTTCTAGTCGCCGCGTCTTTCTATTTGAATGGCTTTATAGCCGCCCGTCCGCGTGCTCGACTTTCTGGAACCCTTTGGAAACCAAGAGCGAGCAAGTACCGGTTATCGTTGAGGCAATCGAGGCCTATCTTTCCAGGGGAGGAGTCTTTCTCCGAGAACCTGAGAAACTGATGGACCTCCGCGAGAAAGCGTTCGGAACTCTAGTCGACGACAGAATCACACTCAATCCCTACGAAACCTTCTACCTCGTTGAGAAGAAGAGGATCAAAGTCTTGGACGAGAAGACCAAGCAGTCCAAGTCGCTTCAGCAGCTGGTGACGAAGCTATCGGTAGGGAAGCCCGCCATATGGACAAAGTATCTGGTCTACAGAGACCTTCGGGACCGGGGATACTTGGTCCGGGATGGAGAAGCGGGCTACGATTTCGAAACCTTCGGTAAGGGAGCCGTCAGAAGGCTTGTTACTATTGTGTTCGAGGGGGGAGAGTCTACACTCGAAAAACTCGCAACTTTGTCAGCGAAAGCAAACAAGGATGGCAAGGACCTGGTGTTGGCCGTCATTGATCGGCGCACAGACATCGTCTACTACACGTTGAACCCTGAGACTTTTCAATCCCAATAATTCAGACGTTGAAGGTTCTTCGGCTTGTCTGAGACTCAATTCACACTCCCCCGCGGAATGAAGGACATAGAACCGGAAGAGATGACCAAGAGAATTTGGCTCGCTGACAAAATCCGCCAAGTACTCTGGAGCTACGGGTTCCAACTGTTAGAGCCCAGCCCAGTGGAAAACCTTGAGACTCTCGAAGCAAAATCTGGCCCCGGAGTCCGAGAAGAAATCTACTGGTTCAAAGACAAAGCAGGGCGAAACCTGGGTCTCCGATTCGACTTAACAGTCGGCATGACCCGGATGATCGCTAACCGATTCGACCTTCCTGAACCCATAAAGATCGGATGCATCGGAGGAGTCTGGCGATACGACGAGCCACAATACGCCAGATACAGATACCACACACAATGGGACGCCGAAATCTATGGAGTAACTGAACCCACTGCTGATGCGGAGATCATCAGCCTAGGTTCCGACATTCTAGACAAAGTCGGATTGAAAGATCACGAAGTCCGAGTCAGCAACAGAAAACTCGCAGAAGGGTTCCTCCAGACCATAGGCGTCCGCTCACAAGAGGAACTCGAGAGATTGCTACGAATCATCGACGGAATGGGCAAAAAGGGTCCCGAACAGATCGAAGGAGAACTAGGCAGAGCGGGGCTCTCCCAAGACAAAGTGAAACGCGTCATGGGGTTCGCTGACATCGGCGGAGACGCCGACAAAGTCCTACCCGATCTAGAGAAGAAACTCCCGAAGAATGACTTGATCAGCAAAGGACTACAGGAACTCACAGGAACCATTGACAACGTCGACTCCCTAGGAAAAAGGTCCAAGGTCCAAGTGGACCTAAGAATTGTGAGAGGGATAAGCTACTACGACGGAACAGTCTTCGAAGCGTACGATCAAGCTGGCGAGGATGTTGGTGCCGTGTTCGGCGGTGGCCGTTTCGACAAGCTCTGTCGAATATACGGAAAACGAGACATGCCTGCAACCGGCGTGGCAGGGGGCTACGAGAGGCTCATGATCTCCCTCGAAAAGAAGGGGCTCTTCCCAGATCTGGAACAGAATCCACAGGTCTACGTTGCAATGGCAGGCGAAGACGTGCGAGACGAGACCATCAAGGTGATGCGAGCGTTGCGAAATAGCGGACTGCGCGCGGACAGAGATCTCAAAGAGCGTCCATTGAAAAAACAGATGGATTATGCCGCCTCGGCCAAGGTTCGAATCATTGTGATTGTAGGTCCTAGAGAGCTCAAGGAGGGCAATGTGCGGTTGAGAGACATGAAGACTGGCGAGGAAAGAAACGTTCCGAAGAATCGAGTAGTGGAAGAAATGGCAAAGATACTAGCTTAGGATAAGAGTTCGACCTGATTCATCTTGTTTGTCTAGTTATTCAGGAAAACTTATCAGAGGGACCCACAGGACAGGCGGTCTTAGCGAACAGCGGGAGAAATGCTGGATGGCTGAGAGGTCGCCCAATCGTGACGGGACTCTAGATCTTCGCTCAAGATCCAAGGCACTGAAGCGAAGGCGGACAAAGAGAGAATTTCGTACACGCCTCATTCATGTTTCAGCGGCAGCAGGCTGAAAAATCACTAAAGACCCGGGTACGTCTCGCTACTGACGACATGCGCTTGCTCTACGCTCAGAGATTCAATCTCGAAGGTTTAGGTCGTAGTAATCAGGCGGGTTCTTGGAGAGTTTGTAATGGATGAATCCGTATCCATATTTTTCATGGAGCTTATTGGCTTCCTCTACCGCGTTCTTGTAGCAATGTTCGAATGTTTGCCAGTCTTCGGCCTTGATGCTCTCAGCTAGCGGTTGCAGTTGTGATTGAATGAAGCTGGTGATGTCTTGATGGTATTTTGGCCTCAAGGTCGCTCCTGCTTTGAGGATGCTGATCGTTACCTTCTGTTCGTGTTCGGCCAGTTTCCAGTTTCCACCCTTAGCAGCATAGTATAGTACGTGAAATCGATCTCCGATCTCCTTCATTAACCGGGCTAAGCCAGGTTGTACTTCGGCGAGTTGCTCTAGGGTAAGCTCTCCATGCTTCGTCTTGACTACGATCTTCTCTTCCAAGTTTCCCATACACCCCGTCAATCTGTTTTCATATAGATTTCACTCTCATATTGAACCAGACCGCTGAGGTGTGACAAGATTCCGTCTGGAATGGTCCTGGAGGATGGATTTTTCTTGTTAGGTCAACAGTTTAAAGGCAGCTAGAGCGATTGGACAGGTGCAGAGCGTCGGGCTTTTGTGGGTGGAGTTCAAGTGTCCACTATGCGGCAAGGATCTTGACGACGACAAGACCATGGCTAACTTCCTAGTTTGTGGAGATTCGTCACATGGACTGCTCCGATTTTTCACCGGCGATGGCTGCTATTTTACGACCAACGAGCAGGTCGCGGAGGATTTGATGAAAAAGGGAAAGAGGGTTCACATTGTCGATCCTAAGGAATTCTTTGGGAATCAGACAATTAGTCTCGAATAGCAGGCTCGTCATCCGTCAGGAATCATTAACTATCCTTTCGCTCCGGGTCTGTTCTGGGCCCGTAGCTCAGCCCGGATAGAGCGGCAGCCCCCTAAGTGGGGTTTCACCATCGGAGTCAGCTGTAGGAGATTCGAAAAATCTCCGGCTAGAGGTCCGGGGTTCAAATCCCCGCGGGCCCGCATTCAGATTCCAATGAAATCTAACGGGAGAACTAGCTTGTTGAACCGGGATCTTGCTTGGGGAGAGTTCGGTGACCTGATTTCGCACGCGTCAGATAGAACGCGAGAGCAATCAACAGTATCATCGTGAAGCCGATCAGACCAAGCCCGACAAAGTGGGTCGTGTTGTACGATGAAATCTTGAGACCCGAAGCCACGTAGGTAGCGTCGGGCTCGCTTACGTAGAAGATTCCAATGCCATAGATGAGTCCTATCAACACAGTCAACCGCGTTCCGAGCCCAGCAAGAGCGGCGGTGTAAAGTGCAATCACGAAACCTAGCGCGCTTATCGTGTCCGCATAGGGGACTAGCCATAGCTGTGTCAGACCGTTGCCGATCTCGTTCAAGACAAGGCCGAAGGCGTAAAGGACTATTCCGATCATAGCATAGCTGCGAATCGTGCTGCTCGGGGGGGCTGGCTTCGCCGCCTCGGCCAGGCTCATGATGGCTCAGGATTGTTCGAGTGCTCTTTAAGCGAATAGTAACTTGCCGACCGAATAGTGTAGGGTACTATGAATGAGGCTCAGTAGTCTGCTTCGTTTCTTCATTCACTCGAACCGAGCGTAGAGTTGGCGCCGATAAAGGGGGAAGAGATGGATTAGACACCTGCGGGAAGAGGCGTGCCATTGTCATTGCCGCCTTACTCGAACGAATCTTTGCTATGATTCCAGGCTCTAGCCTGCGATAGAAGAGAGTCGGTGCCAAAATGCAGGATGGTAGAAGGGAGATCATTAACGTAAATCCGAGCGAAATGGCTCTATCAAGATTGCCGCCCATTGCTACAGCAAAGGAAACGAACGCGCCGATGCCTCCCAGAGAGGACAGCCATCTCGATGTCCAAGCGGCTGGAACGGTAACCGTGAGTCTCGATGTGTTGTGACACCGTAGTCCAGAATCTTCGAGGACCCAGAGAAGGACATGTATCGATGATGGTATTGCGAGCAGGAAAATGGCTACATAGATGAACGCGTTGCTGACAATGACGAGATTCTGTGGGTTGACCTGTGTCACTTGGGGGACGATTAGTGCGGACAGAAAGAACACAAACACTAGGACGCGGATGTCTCGCAAAAGTCTACGTGAAACCCCTGGCCTTCCCACCTGCCTTTCGAAATAGTACTGATGTCCCGAGGACTCACGGACTCGGCAAATTATCCTCAAAACTAGAGATGCAAGACGATCCACCAGTAGACTCCAGATGAGAAGTGGAACACCGACGTACACCACAATGATGGTGACGAGCCAGCCTGTTCCCTTGGCGACGCCGGTAGCGAGAAGAGGCAGGAGGGCTAGGAAGCCCAGAGTGTATTCTGTCCTGTAGGTCAAGGCTCCAAGTGAGAAGACTTCTCATCTCGACTATGAGTCTTCTAGAACTAACAGACTCAAACTCTAGGCATCGCTGGAGGATTGTGGATCGCTTTTCTTTTCGAATCGTACCCTTCTCAGCCGATTGGGACCCCACCATGCTCTAGGGCCGAGAAGTGACATGATTGCCGGGACGAGATATGTCCGCACGACCATTGCGTCAAGGACGACAGCTAAGGCGATCGCGAAGCCGAAACCTTCGAGAAGACGATTGGATGAGAGCAGTAGCGAGCCCAGTGCTCCCGCGAGGATAAGCGCTAGAGCCGTTATGATTCCCCCGGTCCTGTCGACAGCGTCTACAACTGCTTGTCGGGTCTCCTTACCCTTCTGTGCTTCTTCCCTGATCCGGGTTAGAATGAAGATGTTGTAGTCCATACCGATTCCATAAAGGAGCAGAAATAGTACGAGGGGGATGATGAAGAGGACGCCGGATTGGAGTATGTTGTTGAAGAAGAGAAGAGTGGCTGCGTAAGCCCAGATTATGCTCAGGCCTATGGATAGTATCCCGGTTATTGCTAGCGGATAGGAGCCGAGAACTACCAGCAAGACGACGAATATGGCTGCGACTGTCAATATTCTGATTGTATTGAACTGGTTGACCGTCTCATTGGCGAAATCCAGTGTGGATGCGGATGCGCCTCCTACCAATATGGTGTCCTGAGCCAGCGACGCGTCGGAGTTCTGAAGACTTGTTAAGAGGTCCCGTATCTGAGTGACTGTGTTGAGAGAATTTTGGGTGAATGGCTCGTCAGCAAATAGGACAGTCAGCATGGCGGTCCTATTGTCGCGTCCTATGTCTGCTAGATTGGTCCCCGTTATCGCGATTCCATTGGGCCGAGTAGGTCCCGTGACTTCCTTGACATTGGTCAAGTTGGCGATGGCCTGGCTCAGCTTTTCTAGGCTTGCACGTGCGCCCGCGGTGAGATTTCCGTTTGCGAGAATGGGTGTTGGGAATTGCACAAGTACTTGCGTAGGGCCTATTTGACCAGCGCCGAAGCTCTGTTCTAGAGCAGTGATACCCTTGACGCTTTCGGCCGCTGGAAGACCTGCTGCAAAGTCGTACGAGGTCGACCCTGTTAGTGATACGTAGATCGCTGGGATGGATATGATCAGAGCCAATCCTAAGACTAGGACGGGTCTTTTGACGCTGAAGCTTGCAGCTCGCCGGAAATATCCTGGCCTTTCCGCTCTTTTCTTCCGAGCCCTAGCCGCATACGCTTCGAATCTCTTGCCGGATGTGGGCCAGAATATTCGATCTCCTGCGATTAGAATGAGCGATGGGATTAGCGTGAGACTTACTAGAAGAGCGATTAGGACGCCGAAGCCGAGACCAACGCCGATGGATCTCAGGAGGGTGAAGCTGGTTAACGTCATTGCACCGAAGGCGATTATGACAGTGGTTGCGCTGGTGGCGATGCTCTCTCCTGACCATGTGATAGATGTCTGGACCGCTTGGGCCTTGTCGCGGCCTTCGACTCGCTCTTCACGGTAGCGGGCCATTAAGAAAATGGCGTAATCGGTGCCAACTCCCAGCATTATTGTGAAGAGGAAAGTGGTAGTGGTGTCCTGGATTGGGATGAGGTATTTTCCGATGAGGTAGAGTCCTCCCTCTGCCATGAGCAACGCCATTCCAACTGTGACCAGAGGAACGAAGGGAGTGACGATTGCAAGGAAGAACAGTCCGGCTAAAATAAGGATGGCGCCAACGGTGACCGGCTCGATGCGGCCGAGGTCAGCCGAGCTTCCCAGAGAAGAGTCGGCGGTGGTGGCCAGGTCACCGGTAACATATGTCTGCAAGGGTTCAGGATCGCTGGCTTTGAGTTGGGAGATGATGTTCCGCATAGTTACTACGTTCTTCAGTATCGGGTCGGTGTCTGCTGAGCCGAACGAGCCGGGAGCCTGGGAGAAGGTTACCAGAATGATCATTGCGTTCTTGTTCGGACTGATGAAGTTCTGGATGATCGCCGGTGGGATCAGTTTGGGATATTGAGACATGATCTCAGAAAGGGTATCCGCCCAAAGGGTCTGGTTGGCAGTTGATTGCGCCGCAGTAAAGTTGTAGCCCTTTTGCAAATAGTCTCCAATGAGGGCTAGTCGTGACATTCTCAAGACTGTTGAGGACTCCTGGTGCCTCAAGGCGTTGCTCTACATGAAGAGTGAAGATTTTTGTCGCGTTGTTGGTAACATTGTTTCCTTGGAGGAGAATTATGGCGCTTGCATTAGACTGGGGATGGGGGAATTCTTGAGCCATAAGATTCTGGGCTAGCGCAGACTGAGAGGAACTGGATTGTCCGCCGCTAGTGCTTGAAGTAGTGACTTGAGAGAGTTGTTGAGATAAAGGAAAACTCGCAGCAAATAGCAGAATCCAAAAGACGATTATCAGCTTGTATCTTCTTCCTACGAAGGAGCCGATTCTCGCGAACGTTGGGACACGGGGTCCCGGTGATTTCGGGATTCCAAGTCTCTTGGAGACTACGTACCCTGCACCCCCTGCGACGAAAAGGAGGCCGATCGCGGCTAAGATTATTGTGCCAAGATTATCTGAGACGTATTGGCGGAGATACGGGTTGTTCTGGTAATCAAGGAGCAGAGCAGCGAACTCGGCGAGAGATAATATGAGGACAAGTACGAAGATTCCAACCAATCGGGCCTGGGAAGAACTGGTCCTGCTCGTCATGGGCCCACGAGACTATACTCAAAAAGAGTGCAACGTGAATGGGAAGTCAAGAGAGGATAGCTGGGTC
>VBBB01000108.1:0-223 GCA_005882955.1 Candidatus Bathyarchaeota archaeon
CATCGAGATAGGAAGTGTTGATGCACGACGTTGGGAACGCTTCTTTGTAAGCAACGGCGCTGCTTACGCTTTCGAGGGCGATCGTAAGACGCTGTTTGGGCTCGTGTTCATCCTTCATCTCGTGCCGAGGGTTCGATACGAGACAAGGGATGGGATACCGGTAATTCCGTTGAGCGAAGTAATTGACTATTGCCGAGAGAGGATCGACACTTACGGGCCAGCT
>VBBB01000108.1:405-951 GCA_005882955.1 Candidatus Bathyarchaeota archaeon
CTCGACATTGTCATCCCGCAAAGAGAGCTCCGCTTTTTCCAGAGTCTAGCCAGAACAGGAGGCTTCGAGTTCAAGAAAAAATATGATGTTGAAAACGTTCATGGCGCCAGATCTCTTGTCTACTCCAAGAATATCGGTGTGAAGGTTGGCCTCGACCTGATGGTTAACGCGGTGTATTCTCGACAGACGAGATTCGCCTACTCTTTCGAACTCTTGTTCGAGCACTCGGATCCTAGAGAGGTGCGGGGAAGAGGTCTCGACGCGCGTGCGAAGGCTCGGGTTGCTAGTCGTGAAATGTTGCTCGCGCTCAAGACAAACTCTGCTCGGAGCCAGGACATGAGAGATATTCTCGCCCTATGCTACGAGAAGCCCCAGACCAGAACGGTCGTTGCACTCCTGGAGAAGTGTCCTCGTGACCAGATCCTCGAAAATCTCCGGAAGCTCGAGGCCTACCTTTCCATAGCCAAGCCAGACTCTTTCCGGAGCATGTTCAGCGCAAACCCGTCCGTCCTCAAACGAAGCATAGAACATTGTGAAAGCTTCCTC
>VBBB01000108.1:1062-8931 GCA_005882955.1 Candidatus Bathyarchaeota archaeon
GTCGAGGAGAGCAGTTCGATCAAGACGCTACTGTCCAAGAGAGTTCGAACGTCCGACAAGGCCTTGAATTTACCTACTTTCGCGCAAATTCTGCTTGGTGGCCCAACTCGGGGCTCCCCTCCTCGCCGTGGCGGTTGCGGCTGGGTACGCTAGCCCAGATCGCTGTTGAAGCAATCTATGCTTTCTTCTCAGTCTGTTCGGTAGTCGCCCACGTCGCTAGGCGATAAACCCAGACAAACATGGCGTTCACATGCCAGGAAAAAAAAGGAGTGCAGCACTTGTCTTATGTCGTAAGCACTGCCCAGCCTATCGGTAGGAACGACGGCGGATTCGAAGAAAATAGCCTGGGTCTTTCAGATAGTCCTTGTAGTAAAACGGGTAATCTCTGAACTTACCGCATCCGTTGCAGACATAGACCTTGGTAAGAAATGTCCATGTGAAGTGGGGTGCCCGCATCTTCGCCGCTCGGAACCGCCATCATCCGCAAAACGCGGGAAACGCGGTTGCCCAAGTCTAAGCCTACAACGCGGGCAGAACGTGTTTACTCTTTCAAACTATTAAGTTTAGCTCCGGGGATGTTCGTCATCTATTCTTTCTGGAATGATTCGAGCTTTTCCACCACGATTTCTCCACAGTCTCGACACAAGTAGCATCTGCCACCGAACCGCCACGTCACCTCATGAGTGGTAGCTTTTCCGCAAGTCCAGCACCGTATCTTCCTCTTGGCTTCCGAGCCTCGTGATTCGAACGTTTCTTCTCTCTCCTTGGCATTATATGGTGAATCCTCAGAATCACAGAGGTACCCACGGATACCAGTGTGCATTTAAGACCATCTGACCATGAGCCGGCTCCAGCTTGCCGAGGCAATCTGTTGATACAATTTTTGACCCATGGGGGCTGGTCAGCTTAATGGAAGGTGATGCCCCGCAACCACGACCAGTGTGACGGCTGTACCGACCAGTTAAGGAATGCTGACGCGATTCAATAATTCGCGCTTCAATAATCTCGGCACCACGACAAGTGCTTTGAAGAAAAAAAGCGGTGGGAATTATCTAGTTAGGTCGCTATCAGACTCATCATCGTCAAGTCGTGCATAACGGCCTCGGGAGTCATAGACAACGTTCTCCGAGAGGCAGATGGCGACTTGAGTGCTTAGTCCTACCTGTTTTCACAAGTGTTCTAAAGTATTCACTGGTGCCATTTCCTAGTATAATTATTCGCGACTAGGCATTCGTGGACCTGCCCTTCAAATAATTGCGGCATTACCAGTCTCCTAATAGAGGACAACTGTGTTGGCATGGCATCTGAGGATCAATCAACTACTACCAGTGCTAGCCGCTGTATTTCTAATACTCTCGATGGGCCTAGTCACGGTTAGCAATATGGCAAGGACTACAAACGCAGCAGCGAACAGCTCTGTCATCTTGTCAAACACTTCTGACAAGACAGCGTACGAGTCCTCATTCCAGAATTTCGGCTTCCATGCCCAAGGAAGATACTGGGTATTCTATGAAGATACGGCGGTCAATTGCGAGAGTATGGGTGGCTGTCTGTTCTTCACATCAAGCACAGACGGAACGTCTTGGTTGACGCCGACCAACATGGGAATACATGTCACAGACAGCGACTGGTCCATCGTGACCGATTCGGCCCGTGCCTACTATGTCAGATATGACGAGGATTTCTTCGAGTCGAAGTGTGGCCTACCCTTACTCGTCGGAACCGGAGTGCTGGGTAGTAGTGGATCGATCAGCTGGCTGCCAGAACAGACTGTGAGAAGCGGGAGCCCTCAAGACATCTACCTCAACGATGTTGTTAAGATCGACTCTATCGGCCAGCTCTGGGTAGGATACCAGGACGCTAACGCCGGGGCTTGCGGCGGCACGGGCATTCAGACGCCTCACGTCATACATTCCACCGGGACAAACTATGCTTCATGGACAGGGGACACGGTCTTGTCCACGGACCACAGCAACAACTGGGACGTTGACATCGCACCGCTCTCTGGGGGCGAGGCCTACGCGGCTTACTGGATCAATAGCTTGGATCTTCACGGACGCTTATTCAACGGCACGGCCTGGGGTCCGGACGAGCAGATTTCATACACGTCCGACTCGACCGACGTAAACTCGTTCCTCTTCGCCTCTGGAAGCAATGTCAATGCGATATGGTATGATACCAACACTGAGACGGTAAGGTTCGGTGCGAGATCAGCATCGGGGCAATGGTCGATCAGCAATATCGGGAGTGGGGAAGCAAAATCCGCGGCTAGTCTTAGCAGATACTCTCTGCCGATAACCGCAACCTTTGACCCTTCAGCCTCGAAATTCTACTTCTACTGGTTCAACACAACGAACGGCGTGATAGACCAGTGGTCAGGCATAGGCAATAGCTGGGTCAAGACTCCTGACGTGTTCTCCACGGCATCGGAGACCGGTGAGTATACGATCACAAGCTACGATGAGGCGTCGAGTGTTGGAAACGGCGATGCTTTCGGAGTAATGTGGGTAGATGAGCCAACACTACCCTACCATCTCAACTTCGGACTCGTGACCACTGCCACCACTACTGTTAGCCCGCTCACTGCCAGTTTCACATACACTCCGTCCTCTCCGATTGTAAATCAACAGGTCTCCTTCACTGCCTCGGCTAGTGGAGGCACAGCCCCCTACTCCTACGGCTGGAACTTCGGCGACGGAACAACTGGAACTGGCTCATCAGCCACTCACACTTACACGTCGGCAGGATCTTTCACAGTGACTCTGACCGTGAAGGATAGCGGCTTGCCACAACAGTCCGCGACCTCAATGCAAACCATCACCGTATCGTCCCAACCGCCTCCACCGACTAGTCTGACCGCCAGCTTCACTTTCAGCCCCTCATCGCCTCAAGCAGGTCAGCAAGTGACCTTCACTTCTTCGGCTAGTGGCGGGACGAGTCCCTATGGTTTCAGCTGGAGTTCCGGTGATGGAGCAACAGGTTCAGGCTCTTCTCTAACTCGCACCTACTCCTCGGCTGGATCATATATCGTTACACTGACTGCAACGGAGCAGACCGTTACGTCCCAGCAAACAATGACGGTAACCAGTCCACCTCCACCTCTGACCGCAAGCTTCACTTATTCGCCTTCCAACCCGTCCATCCTCGAATCTGTCCAGTTTACAGGCAGCACCTCCGGTGGAACCCAGCCGTACAGCTACAACTGGAACTTTGGCGATGGAACTTCGGCAAACGGCCAGTCGGCTAGCCACGCCTACCTGCTCCCGGGAAGCTACACCGTGACGCTAACAGTTACGGACGCAACCGGACAGAGCGCCACAGCATCCAACACAGTCGCTGTCAGTGTTCTCGGGGTTCTGTTAACTCTGAGTTAGCTTCGTGGCATCGACTCCGGGGATTACCGTAGGCGTCGGGTTCCCCTTCACGGCTTCAACTAACGTCCTTCGGTTCTCTATTCCTTGGGACATGAGTTCGAATCGCCTCGCCTACGATGTCTTCGAAGTCGACTGTGCAGGATAAGCGATCAGAGTCTGGTTATTAGTGCCATCGTGCTACTTACCCGATGCCTACTGTACGAGCAGCAAAAGTGTGGCAGAATGAGAGAGATTCCCATTGGCTCCTTGAATTGTTACTGTATAGCTTCCAGGCGAAGTGGTCCCGGTTGTTGTAACCGTCAGCACCGCGCTGGCTGTTCCTCCGGGGGACAGCGTAACCTTGTTTGGGTTTAGAGCGATTGTTGGGCTGGAGCCATTGCTGGGTGATATTGATACACTCAGCATGATTGTCCCTGAGAATCCACCAGTGCTGGTCAAGTAAACCGTACTGGTTCCTGCTGATCCTCTGGTCACGTTCAATGCAGATGGGCCTGCTCGCATCTGGAAATCAGGGGGAGGAGGAGTGGTTACTTGCAGAAATGAATCCACATCATGGCTTATCATTCGATCAGTTCCCACGATTGTTATTGTGTAAGTTCCGGTGCGAGTGGTGGATGGAATCTGGATGGTGAGAGTCGCGGTTCCCGTGCCGTACAGCAATGATACAGATTCAGGATTCAGGGCGGTCGTGGCGTTCTGAATGTTTGGAGAGAGTGAGACGTTCAGGTTTACGCTGCCTTCGAAGCCGTTGAGACTTGTGAGGGAAATAGTGAATTTTGTGAGATTGCCCTGGATTACCATCATCGATGCTGGACTCATTCCAAGGTTGAAATCGGGACCGTTTGACTGCCCAGGCGTCGTCGCTAGGCCGAATAGATAGTGAGCGTATAGTCCTCCGGCGAAGGCGACGAGCAATACTAACAAGACCGACCAGGCGGGCAAAGGCTTCTTCAGTCTCCTCGACACTCCAGCCCTTCCGGGATGATCGGGACCGACGGTCTGAAACCGGATGTTGATGAAGGAGGCTACCGCAGACTCCCCCATCATTCTATGCTCCAATGAAGCCTATCACTGAAATGTTGCCCCATCCCAGGTGGACTCTCGAAGGGCAAGAATCAGAATCCTCCAAGGAGGTTGTATTGAACAGTCTGTACCGGCGGTACAGAATGAAGGAACTAGCATCATTTCCGAGCATTTTTAACAGCCTGCTTCGGTAAGCCTCGTTGACCACGCCCGGACGATAGTCGACCCTGAAGAATCGCTACAGATAGGATCCTAACGCATTGCGCCAATTTCGACTCTTCCATCAAGCCTGGTTCTTCACCTCTCTGCCCTCACCGTATGACTCGTTCAGACTGAACTGCGTACACAGACATAGGTTGCAGACGCTCTCTCTCAAAGTCATCTGACTTTCGTGGCTGACTCTGTAGTGTCCGCACTCGCAATGGTCTAGAGGATAGGGGAATCGCATCTGCCTAGTATCTTTACTAAAAAAACGGAAATAGGTTGTGTCCACGAGTGAACACAGATGCGAGCAAAACTCTGCGTCCCCGTAATTTTCAAAAATGTCCACAATCAACGAGACTGAAATCGGCTGGGGCCCTATCGAGTTTGACAGTGCAGAGCTGTGTTTTCACCAAGATCATTTTCGCTTTCGACCAATACTCCTACCTCAGACACTCCGAAACGGTTCGTTGGGACGTCTCCAGTCGAGAAGTTCAGAACCTATGAACGCATACCAGAAGAATCCGGTGACAAGGAGCCCGGCCAAGCTACTGTAGCTGTAGAGAGGGGGAGTCTCGTAGCTAGCTTCGCCCGTTCAGAGTTCTTCAATGAGACGGCGTCTTCCGTGAAGAGCATACGCGCTAGCTGACCCGATCACTGCAAAGAATGCTGCTAGGCCGAAAATCGGAGACGGGAGAAGAGTCGCGGCTCGTTGAGGTGAGACCCAGAGGTTGGTAGCGGTCATCCACATTGATGCTGACGCGGAGACGTGATAGTTTCCGTTCGATACAGTGTAGTTCAAGGCGAATCCGAGTAGGATGCCCGTGTTCTGATCCCAGATCCTAAGGAACTTGCAGAATCCTCCGGGTTCGGGCTGTGTCGAATTGATGATGTTGACTGTCTGGACCGACCCTGCATAGGAGCCTTGTACAGTCTGGCCTACTGTCGATGCGGAGGAAGACTCGTAGATAGGGTCGGGAGCAACCAGAGAGCCAGCGATAATCCAGGCGACCGATGAGGACATGTTTCCGGCTCCGCTCTGAACATCCTCAACCCAGACAAAGCTTCTAGTCGTCCCGTTGGGATAGCTGTATGTCTGTCGAGCCGTTATGTCAGTTCCCACGATATTGATGACAGAGACAGTTATCGAGCTGACGCCGAGAAAGTCTTTGACAGGGGAAAACGGTGCAAGATCAGACTTCCAGTCTGCCTTGACCTGTCCGTATGTCGCTGAGTCGCCTGGCTTGACGCCAGGCTTGTAGCTCGTGACCGCGGAGGCAGGCGCCAGACCATAAAGGAGCAGGACAGACGCCAGGATGAGTATGATGAGATAATGAGAATGCGATAGGATTCCGGTCACTCACCATACGCCTCTGCTAACATTTTCCACTATCCTGCTGAAAAACGGGTGATAACGCTTTAACTCGTTGTTGTAACCCTGAGAGATCAGTGCTGGGTTTCTGGAGAAAACTCACTGACTCTCACACACACAGCCATAGTCTTCATTTTAACCGGCCAATGTTACACTACTCTTAACCTCAATCAAGAAATGATCTTCTTCCCAAGGTGGCTTCGGTTGCGGACTACGATTGTAGAAACTTTCCAGTCGACCATGAACCAGTGTTTCGCTACCGTTATTGAAGACATTCTAGGCCGAACAGTCAGGGCGGAGATATTCGAGTTACTGCAAAGGAATGGGATCCAGGCTTCAGAGATCTCCAGTAGGTTTGACAATGTGGTCGAAGTCCTGACCAATGCCTTCGGAGAAGGTGCTCACGTTCTAGTCTTCAAGACTGTAACAGAGCTCTACAAGGAGTATTCTCAGAGAGCCGGTTTCACCTTCGGCGAGTCTCTAAGAGACCAGATCATCCTGTTGAGGGAGAGAGTGGCTACAGACCTTCTGAAGCCAAGTAACGATCCCAGCACCGACGACTCGATCCATATTGTATCCCCGATGCCACACGAATGAGCTACACGATTCCAATAGCTTATTCTGTCGTCTTGTGGTTTGATTGCAAGCTCCTATTCCACCTGGGAAGGATTAGCGCGTAATCGTTCGCGCCAGCCGCTCTGCCTGACTCGACATCGGCAAGGTTGAGTTATTGTTTCGGATAATTCTCAGACACGAGACCGAAAATGCTAGTCAATGAGGCCATCGCAAGGCTCCATTGCTAATGCTGCTATTTGGCTTGGAGGCTTACTTCCATGTCCCCCGTCGGCTACCCTTTTCAGATTCTCGTATCAGTTGATCATGGACAGGAATCTTGTGCCCAAATCCTCACCATTTTTCGCAACAAGAGTAGACGATCGTTATTACGCCCAAACCAGCGAGAATGAAAGGCAAACGTGTCAAAGTTCATAATGTCAGTGGGAGACGATGCGTATCAGGTTCTTCAACTGGAGGCTACGCGAAGACTCATCTCAGTACAGGAACTCTTGAGAGCTGTAATTATTCCCGAATGGGTAGAACAATACTTGGATGCTCAGAAGGCACAGGCCCAACACATGGCACAACCGCTAATCCGATCATGATATGCCCAGTCCTTCAACAAGTCGATACTCGACGGAGAAACATGGCACCTCAGATATGATGCCAAGGCGGGAATGCTAGAACCCGTCCACGACAAGTGCTCAAAGGACATCTGATAGACTGGCACGAAAGACTATATCTCAATTTTCTGGCTCATCACTTTCTAAACAACGCAATGTGCATCGCACCAATCGAAAGTTTTTGCCATCTGATGGTCGCTATTTTGCCGGCAATCGATGCAACAGTAACCGAACCGGTCACAAGTGAATCAGAGCCTATATATTTTCAGATATTAGGTAAATACAATCTGTGAGCGATAGAGAATGCCTAGCTTTGTAGCGTTGCTGAAAATATCTGGTAAAGTGGAAGGAGCAGCGCAGCGGCTCCAAAAGCTGCCCCAGAGATGGCTGGAATGCACGACTGAGAAGGTGATCTTTGGGACGGGCGGATATGACGCAGTAGTCTTCTTCATAGCCCCCGACATTGTCGAAGCGAACCAGTACATTGACAAGTATCTGCGCGACTCAGACCCGCTGACAATAATCGACACAGTGATAGGCGAGAGCATCAGGCCACTAGCGGAACCTAGCACACATTCCGCCATCAAAAGCCCAGTCTAGCTGCCTAGTTAATAACTGGCAGGAATCTCTCTTCGTAGACAGCGGAGCTGAGTCCGCCTATGATAGGTAGTTGATAGCCGCAGCTAGCACATCTGTTCTGCTCGTCTAGGTTCCATCCGGT
>VBBB01000109.1 GCA_005882955.1 Candidatus Bathyarchaeota archaeon
ATGAAGTCGCTTATTCCCCTCCGCACTTGTTCGCCCGTTTTTTCCAGCTTCGGGTACTATTGTCGCGCTCTCCGTTTCAGTGATTGGAGCGTGGCCAGGGAGGCTGCGACGCTTACAGGATTACCGCTGTAAGTTCCAGCCTGGTAAACTCCTCCAAGCGGAGCGAGTTTCTCCATAATTTCCCTTCGACCCCCAAAAGCTCCTATCGGAAGTCCGCCCCCCAAAATCTTCCCCAGTACCGTCATGTCGGGTCTGATCCCGAAATATTCTTGAGCGCCACCGAGAGCAACTCTGAATCCCGTGATCACCTCGTCGAAAATCAGGATGACTCCGTTCTCTTGGGTGATTTTTCTCAGTGTCTCTAGGAATCCAGGTCTTGGAAGGACGGGTCCCATGTTTCCCATTACCGGCTCGACAATTACTGCAGCTAGCTCATGTGTATGGTCTTCGATGATCCTCCTGCTCATCCCTTCATCGTTGAACTTTGCAACTAGTGTATCCTCAGCGACATTCTTGGTGATGCCTTCTGAGTTGGGAATGCCCAAGCTCGATGCTCCCGATCCCGCTCTTACCAAGACGCTATCGTGGGCTCCGTGATAACCTCCTTCAAACTTGAGAATCTTCTGTCTCCCTGTAAACGCTCGGGCTAAACGCAGGCTGTGCATTGTTGCTTCCGTCCCAGAATTGACCAGCCGCACCATTTCCATCGAGGGAACTAAGCTACTGATGAGGCTGGCAAGTTCGACTTCCATCTCGGTTGGCTGACCATATAGCGAGCCTCTAGCCAGCGCCATCTGGACCGCTTCCACGATTTCTTCAGGCGCATGGCCATCCAGCAACGCTCCGTAGGCCATGCAGTAGTCAAGGAACTCTTCACCGTCCACAGTTCGAAATCTGGAACCCTTGGCTGAGGCAACGAACAGTGGATAGGGAGAGTAGTACCGGACCGGGCTGTTTACCCCTCCGGGTATGAGTTCTCGCGCGCGCTTGTAGAGATGTTCGGATTTGGACGCTAGCTTTGTAGCCATTCCGCTGCTTCCTTGGCGTGGTAAGTGATTATCATGTCCGCTCCGGCTCGTTTGATCGCTGTCAACACTTCCAAGGTCGCTGGTTTCTCGTCGATCCATCCTTCCCGGGCCGCGGCCTTGAGCATTGCAAATTCTCCACTGACATTGTACGCTGCCATCGGCATTCGGAATCTCTTCTTCGCCCGATAGATAACATCCAGGTAAGCTAGGGCTGGCTTCACCATTATCATATCAGCTCCTTCCTTGATATCCAAGGCTATTTCACGCATCGCCATTTCCGGGTTTGCGTAGTCCATCTGGTAAGTCCGCCGGTCCCCGAACTGGGGCTTCGAAAAGGCAGCCTCCCGAAACGGTCCAAAAAATGAGGAAGAGTGTTTCGCCGCATAGGCAAGAATCGCCGTATCTTTGAATCCGTTATCGTCAAGCGCTTCTCGAATAGCGGCAACTTGGCCGTCGATCATCGCTGACGGCGCTACAAGATCCGCTCCAGCCCTCGCATGGCTAACGGCGGTATCGGCAAGACGCTTCAAGGTCTCATCATTGTCAACCAGTCCGTCTCTGACGATGCCACAGTGACCATGGCTGGTGTATTGGCAGAGGCACACATCAGTTCCTACCACGATGTCGTCCCCCAGTTGTTCCTTCAAGCTCTCAATTGACTTTTGCACAATTCCTTCGGAGTCGCATGCCCTGGACCCGTCATCATCCTTGTGGCTGGGAATACCGAAAAGGAGGATTGATCTGACTCCTCTATCTTTGAGTTCAATTGCTTCTCTCACGAGTGAGGAGAGTGAGAACCGGATCTGTCCTGGCATCGAAGAGATGGGAGTATTCTTGGTGAGAGCTTCCTCGACAAAGAGAGGTTGGATTAGGTCGGCTTTGGAAACGGTTACTTCACGGACTAGTTCCCGGATTAGGGGAGTTCTTCTGAGCCTTCGCATCCGGAGCTGGGGAAAACTCAGCGGGATCTATTCTCCTCGGAAGATCTGTCCCGCAGCGGTCAGTACTCGTTCATCCTTTCTCTCTGCCGCTCGACGCAGATTCAGTACCGGTCCGTCCAGTAGTTTCTCCACGAGAGACACTGTCATACTCTTCAGCGACTCTTGTTGCTCGACGGTTAGGTCCAGCTTGGAGAGGGTCTTCCTCAGGACCTCTTCGCGTACCTGGTCGGCTCTTCGGTAAATGTCGGAGACGATCGGTTCAGCTTCTTCTCGCTGGAGTAGAGCGGTGATCTTTTCGACGCGGAGTGTTACAAGGGCTTCCGCCTTCTTAACCAGCTCCCTGCGTTTGGCTAAGGCATTGTCAGCTATTCCGCGGAGATCGTCTATTGTTTTGAAAATCACATTATCCAACTCGCCAACGTTGGGGTCTACGTTTCGAGGATTGGAAAGGTCCAGAAACAATAGCCTCCGGTTGCTATTCTCGCGATGAGCAAGTGACTCTTTTGTCAACAAGTAGTTCGAGGATCTTGTAGCGACAATTACAAGATCTGTACTTGCTAGTTGCGATGGAACCGTTTGAAACTCAACCGGTGTCCCACCAAATGTCCTGCAGAATGATCTGGTTCTCTGCACCGTTCTACCGGCTACTATGATGCTGCTTACTCCTCTCGCCCTCAACGCTTTCATCACTAACATTCCGACTTGGCCCGTGCCGAGTAGCAGCACGCGACTATCCTGTAGCTTTCCGAGGGTTTCCTCGGCGAGCTTCATAGCAG
>VBBB01000110.1 GCA_005882955.1 Candidatus Bathyarchaeota archaeon
GTATCTGGCAGACCCAATGTTCTTGAGAACTCCAACAGGATTTTTCTCACGTCACCCCACAGAGGGTCGCTGACTATCTGTTCCGACGAGTGTCCCGCGAAGTTTTCGATCTCATCCTGTTTGACGAGGGCCTCTACGTAGAGTTCTGCAGCTCTTCTTGCCCTTAGAGGGCTGATTTTCGTAAACAGGTGAAGGTATACTTGGAAGAATCCTTCGATGGATTTGTCGAGGTGCCCTCGGTCATGTTCCAAGTAACCTGTAACTACGCTGTAGGCGAGGTGCTTCGCTAACTCACCGATTTCGTCCCGAGATTTCGGAGGCGAAATGGTTCTGGAAAAGAGGGCTGGGTTTGACAAATTAGACCCAGTTCTGTTCTTCCGACCTTGCTCGATGAGTTCCTGAAGTGTTGCCAACCCGTGTCTTTCCTAGTGTTTTGCAGTAGTTTAGTTTCAGCTATGTCTGGCCGATATAATCGTGGCCTACTATTCTAGCGAAAAAGCTTCTACGCGCCTTATATGGTCAAAGAATCAGTAAACGGTCTTTCTGATAGCCTTTTTCGAATATAGAACTATCGGTCTAGAAGAACCGTCAAGGAGACGCTTTAGAAGAAGTGGTCTTTGCGGGCTCAGAAGAGATAGTTCTTCCTCTTTCCGGGAAGAGAAAGAACGTTTCCACAGCCCGCATGATTCCATGGGTAGCTGCCAATCCCATCGGGGCCTTCAATCCTAGATGAGTCTTCTTCTATCAGAACATCCCGAGTTGGACGAAATTGCCGACAACTGAAACCGGAGGACTAGTAGTCTGGGGTCACTTCGTTAAACTGGAAGAACCAAGGATTCTAGATCAACTCGGTCCCGGTAAACGGGTTGTTCTTTGGCTGCGACTCCTGAATTCTCTCTTCTGCTAAATCTCGGACTAGCAATTTCCGCGGCATTCGGCTTCAGCTTCCTCTTCTCAAAGATCAAGCAACCCGTGGTGCTAGGTCAGCTTATCGCAGGAATAATTATCGGACCCTTCGGTCTTGGACTGATACAGGATCTCGGAACGATAAACCTGCTTGCTTCTCTCGGAATCGTACTCCTCTTGTTTACCGTCGGATTAGAGCTTGACCCGTTAGAGATCCGCAAGATCGGCCCAGATAGTTTCATACTAGCGACAGTAGAACTCACGATCAGTTTCGTCTCAGTCTTCGGCGTTGCACTGCTAGTTGGTCTCAGCACTATAGAGGCTGTATTTGTCGCGGCTGTCGTGGCGACGACGAGCACTGCGATAATGAGCAAGATACTGCTCGAGTCCAAAAGTTTCCATGCCAAAGAGTCTCAGATGGTCATAACAGCCTCAGTCATCGAAGACTTCGCAACCGTCTTTATCCTCCTGTTACTCCCTGGCCTCGCAGCGGCTAGCAATCAAGTGGCATCCTCAGACCTCGCCTTGCTGGTCGCTAAGGGAATTCTCCTTGTCGCGGTAATTTTCGTCTTCGGCTGGAGGATAGCGCCGCGGATCATTGATCGTGTGACTCAGAGCGATCAGGAGTACAAGGAGACGGCGTTCCTTCTCGCTCTTTCCTTCGGGTTCATCTTTGCCTTGCTCTCATCCTTCCTTGGATTTTCTCCAGCGGTAGGCGCTTTCCTGATGGGTCTAATGATAAGAGGAAAACAGGCCACGTTCGTACTGGACAAAGTCGGACCAGTAAAAGACCTGTTCATTGTCCTCTTCTTCGTCTCGATGGGAACGCTCATCAACATGGGCGCAGTCCTTACCCTTACTCTCCCGATCCTCGCGGTCATTGCAACAGCGATTCTTGGAAAATACTGGGGGTGCTGGACTGGGGCGAAGCTCTCCGCGGCAAAAGGTGAAGCTAGCAAGGTTGGAGTATCGATGCTGCCCCGGGGAGAGTTCTCCTTCATTGTCGCCAGTGAGGGAGCCGGGCTTGGAGTAGCTTCGCAGATTCTCTATCCCGTCGCTGGGCTTACGACTCTCGTCAGCTCGTTTCTGTCGTCTATCGGAATGCGCCTTCTCAAAGCACGAGCGACGAAGTCTACAGAAGTCGCGGTCGTAGTGAAAACAAGGAGAGCCGAAAAGACAGGTTGAGGTGTGATGATGGCAGAATCGCGAATCCCTCCCGGAGCTAGTCTCCTCTTGATAGGGTCGGGGCTGTACTGGATTCTCTCCAGCCAGCTGATCTCCTCTTTTACAGTTCTGACACCTGGTTTTTTCCAGACTAATGAATTAGGCACGTCGTTCATCACGATTATTGGAATAGTATCAGCGACTGTTGGACTTTGGATCGTTAAGGTTGATTTCGATGAACTCCGCGCTCTGTTCTCTCGTCGTGATGGT
>VBBB01000111.1:0-3246 GCA_005882955.1 Candidatus Bathyarchaeota archaeon
CCGAACATGCGCCGGACGAGAAACGTGGGTACTGGACTAGCTATATCCAGACAACCGCCACGATCGGCCTCTTTCTCTCACTGATTGTTATAGTGGCGACAAGTCTCGGCCTCGGAGCCACCGCCTTCGATAACTGGGGCTGGAGGATACCATTCCTTCTCTCCTCTGTTCTTGTCGCTGCGGCGCTCTATATACGATGGCGGCTTAGGGAAACACCTCTCTTCAGCAGGCTCAAAGAGATGGGGAGAACAGCTACATCGCCGATCAAAGAAAGCCTTGGAAGAGACTGGCGTCTCATTCTTCTCGCGCTGTTCGGCGCTACAGCGGGACAAGCCGTTGTATGGTACACTGGACAATTCTATGCGCTATACTTTTTACAAGTGATTCGAGGAGTTGACAAAGTAACATCATACGCTATTGTGGCGACGGCTCTCGCCCTCGGCACTCCACTCTTCATCTTTTTCGGCCGATTATCAGACAGAATTGGTCGAAAAAAAATCATCATGGCAGGATGTGGGCTCGCAGCAGCAACCTACTACCCACTCTACATGGCGATGACATACTTCTCCGACAAGGCCAGCTTCAACGCCCCGGCGCTAACTCTACTCGTACTTACTCAGGTAATTTACGTTACAATGGTCTATGGGCCCATCGCTGCATTACTTGTTGAAATGTTCCCAGGCCGGACGAGGTACACATCCCTGTCCCTGCCGTACCACCTGGGCAACGGCGAGTTTGGCGGTTTCACTCCCGTCTTAGTCGTTGCCATCAACGTCGCGGCAGGTAGTATCCTAGCCGGATTGATCTACCCCATCGGAGTTGCTCTCGTAACTCTCGTAATTGGCACCCTTTACATCAAAGAAACGAAAGACGTGAGTATCTGGAAAGAAGTGGAAGAAATGGTCCCCACAACACAACCTATACGAAGATCGACCGATTCGCAACCTGAGAAGATCCCTTCTCCAAAACCATAAGCATGCTTCCTCAGTTCGAGGACGATTTTCTAGGAAAGGAGAGTGGGCTCGCCCGAAGAACTAGCCGAATACCCCCCTTTGCCTCGAATTCCTAGTGCTCCCTCTCTCAGTACAACGAAAACATGAGAGTAGGAACGCCGCCTCTCTGGTGACAGGGACCTTTTCCAGGCTTCTCTTTATTGTGAGTGTATCGAAGCCGATGCTTGTCCCCTCGCTGGAGCCTGACATGGCATGTGCCAGGATCAGCCGATTCTCTCTCACAGGCGACAATGCCTACTCTATAGATTACTGTCGAGAATAGTCTTGCCATTTGTGTCATTTTACAATGAGTTTGAATTTGACTTAGGTCAAATTACTCCTCACTAGTTGGGTTCGGTGGGAACTGGATCCGCAAATTTCCATCAGGTTTCCGGGTCTTGGATTCTGGGGGGTGGGCGAGACGACTCAGATACTGCGCCCTTTTCACAAAGGGTTTGAACTACGAGTTGAACGCCTCGGGCGTGGGATCAAATGGAAGTTCAAACCCTTCTCCGGGCGGGAATGAGTAACCGATCTAGGATGGCCCCAAGAATAGGTCGGCTCTTTTTGCCCTCAGGGATCAAGACCGGTGAATCTTCCCCGTGAAGAGTGACAAGAAAAAAAGATGGTAAAATGAGGTTGTTCCGTCGCCGTTGCAATCATAGCCGTCTGCAGCCTCGCTTATTTCGAAGACATTTCGGTTCCCCCAAATTTGATGGACTGCTTCTGAAGGTCATGTTTCCGACTGGCCCTGCTCCCGCGGGACTTGATTGGTTCCTTGGGATGTCAAAATACCTAATCCGCTCGGGTGTCGTCGTGAGGTCGTTAAACGCTATAGTGTACTGACTGAGAGAAGCATACTCTCCCGGCAATGCGGTGTCAACGATATGTCTGCTACCCAGGGCGACAGATGTGTCATAATATTTGATTGTCTCGGGCGTACCTCCAGCGAAAGCAATTATCGCTCCGTTCGACGAAAGAGTGTGCGGTTGGTAGGAAAGTGTGACAGTAATATTGTTCCCGGACGAGTACCGATAGTAGCCGAAGGCATTGATGAGACCATACACAACGAGGTCGCCGCTAACTTGGGGTGGGGATTCAACGGTGTAGGTGAGTTTCTGAATGCTAGGAAGGCCGCTTACGATGGCGGTCCATGACACACAGGCCTGAAGCGGAGTAGTATGTGGAAGTATGCAGTAATGGGGGTGTTGCTTACCATGTCTTGAGCGTAAACGTTCCAAGTGACTGGCTGACCCACACTTGGGCTTTGTGGAGAATTGTTGGCGACAAGCACAACGTTCCGTCTTGCTACTGATACAATAATTGTCGTGAATGAGTTCCTATAGTAGTTCTGCCCTGGGAAGACGGACTTCATTATATATTGCCCTGCAACTTGCGGAGTCCAGGTGAATAAGCCGTTCCCGTTCGCGTCTGTCTGGAGCGTTGTGTAGAGTATCCCGTTGATGTAGACGTTCTCCGTGAGGCCCGAGACGGCGAGTTAATTACTGGTAATATTACTTAAGAGACTAGTTTCGTAGGTATACGGACTAAGTGCGATCGCATTCTCGCTCCAACTCGATTTGCGATACCACGAGTACTAGTGAAAAGATTTGGATTGTGGTCTGGCCACAGTTCGGACACGTTTCTCGACCCCCGCGATCATACACTCCGTCACTAAGATATCGTAGTTCTACGACGGTTTTAGAGTTCTTGGGGTTCGGGCTTGGGAAGGCTACGAGTTCGCCATTGTAGAAGTTCTTGTTTGAACCTGAATGCGACTTCCAATATGGACAAAGAGCTGCCTGCACTTTCGGCCTCTTCCCTATGGGGAAGGATTCCCTTGGGTCCACCTGATGGAAAGACCATGAAGCCCAAACCCAACAAGACTGAAAACCACTTGAAAGAGGACGATTATTAGAACAATGACGAATTGAGAAGATGCCAATAATGCAGCGATCGGGAGAATAGGGTATATGTTGGCCGCGAGCAGCATCCGGGAGAAACCGCTTGAAGAGACGAGATCCGGACCCGAACGAGGCTTCCCGGACGTTCCCGTTTCCGCTAACTGGCTGAACATGTTCGAGAAGGTGAAGTCGTAAAAAATGAAGAACAGACTAAGGCCCCAGGTTACAACAAGTTGGACAGTGTGCGAGAGGAACCCGGAGAACCCTGACAGCAACATCATGGGTAATATCGAAACTGACCCGATTGCCACTCCGATCGCTTCAGCTTTGAGTAGCCGAGAGCAGTCGAG
>VBBB01000111.1:3311-4999 GCA_005882955.1 Candidatus Bathyarchaeota archaeon
GCAGTGCGTAACCGGCTGTAACAGACAGGATTGGGGGGCTGTTTAATGCTAGAACGAAGATCCCTGCGACAGATCCATACATTACTCGTATTGTTGCGGAGGCGTTCAAGGGTCCACTCACTGGAGTGAATAGAAGAAAGACATGAACAGAGCTCCCCACATCAAGGCGAATCCCTCGGCTATGGCTATCGCTTCTCTCACTTGAGGCCAGAAAGCCGACCCAATGATTCCTGCCCACAACGAAATTACCTCTGCTTGGCCTGCTTCAAACGCCGAAGCCAGGAGCACCCCAAACGCGTATGCGAGTCGATCTGGTTTGTCAGGGTAGGCGAGGGCAGCAAGATAGACGAACGGAAGAATGGCACCCACGCCCAGTAGAAGTATGGCAGCCGATTAACGCCTACTACTCTATAGATTACTGTCGAGCAGTGAGGATACTCTTAGTTCGATCTCTGGCGACATCTTTTCGATCTGCTCGAGTGTTATCATGTGAGTCCACTTGTAGACTGTTGACGCAGAACGTTTCGTGAACTTTTCTACATCATGGTAGGAAAAAACCGTTCCTTCCGAGTCGTTGTATTCCGAGAAAGGGCTGGTTCTGAAATTTGATGCGGTCGGTCTACCAACCGTGGAGTATGACACTTCCGCCTGTGAGAGGACCAGCATTAGCATAGCCATCACTGAAGATGAAGCTGACTGAGCTCGGCGTCGTCGGCCCCGGCTCGACAGCTACGAAAGTGAAGGTAACTGGTAGTCCAAGGCTGGTTCCTAGTGCGGTGGTTCCACCGACGATTCCCAGGCCCGTGATTGTTATGGTCCTGGGCAAAGTCATCCAGTCGAACTGGACCGTTTGGATCTGTGTTGACTGGAAGCCTCTACCATCTCCACGGTCGCTGGTTGATACTTGGTTTGGATCTCCATCTTCACACTTGTCTTCGTCAAAGTTGAAGTGTCCCTTGCCATGGTTCCCGTTGAAATCACCGTCCCCATCTTTCTCTTGACATACGGTCTTGAAATTCTGGTAACCTATCTCGTTCGCGAGAAGCTTCAGATTCTGGTAGCTAGGCTGGAAGTAGTCGTACCTCCACTCCATCGATGTAGTCGTTGCTATGACCAGTCCGTCACCATACTGATATTCGATGAACACCGGTCCGTTTGTCTCTCTGAGAATTATTGCAGTGCCTGAGGGAAGGTTGGTGAAGTAGGCATGAGATGACGAGCCCCAACAGTCGAGGTCCTTCAGACAACTGTTGTCCACGATCTGGCCGCCATGAGTCCCACCATACTTGCCTGTGACAACCGGACTGGAAGATGTGACTATTGTGTTTTCATCCGAGAAGGAGCCTATGTGCTTTACTCCTCCTACGAACGTGTAGGAAGATGCGATCACGCTACACGCTGAGTGTGACCAGCCTCCGCCCGCGCCAGGCGCAGAGGCACAGTCAGCCAAGTTAGCAGAGAGGACTCCTCCATGTGCTACCCAGGAAGCAATCTTCGATTGAATGGTTCCGCCCGGGAAGAGGTTGTCGTAATAGGTCTGGCTTTGCGCGGAGGGTATTATTATCTCCTGGAAATGAGCAAGGTTTGTCGTCGAAACCTGGCTCGAGGCTATCACGCAGAATGAATCCTGCTGAGTCCTCAACTCGTTTACATCCGCTCCGTCGGGATTATGATTTGTTTGACCAGAC